>JANXVH010000016.1 GCA_025351765.1 Pedobacter sp. | reverse complement strand
AAAAGACAGAACAGCAGGAGAGTATTGCTGGACCTGTGCTTCATCAAGCATAAAATATTGTTTAGAAAAGTACAATTTAGACCACTGCACTTATGTTGATGCAGACCTGTTGTTTTTCAAAGATCCCTCAATACTGGTTGAAGAGATGGGCGATAAGTCCGTTTTGCTTACAGAGCACAGGTACACTCCTTGCTACGATCAATCTGAGAAGAGCGGATTATATTGCGTACAATTCATGACATTTAAGAATACCTGGGGGGGTATGGAAGTGCTGAACTGGTGGGTGGACGCCTGTTTAAACTGGTGTTTTGACAGGGTTGAAGATGGTAAATTTGGAGATCAAAAATACCTTGACAACTGGACCACTAAGTTTAGTACTATCCAAGTGCTGCAACATCTGGGGGGTGGCGTTGCCCCCTGGAATGTTCAGCAATATGCTTTTAAAACAAAAGGCGATCAGGTAATTGGAACAGAAATAGCATCGGGTAACAAATTCGATTTGATTTTTTATCACTACCATGATTTTCATTACACTTCGAATGATAGCTATAGTCTTTCCAGTCAATCTTATACACTGTCTAGAAATCCTGTTAAGCATATTTACAGACCATACAGCGTGGCGCTTTCAGAAGCGGAGAAGGTGATCAATGCCTATAATAAAGAAATTGTTTCGCACGAGGTAACCAACGATATACAATGGATACAAAAAGTTCCCGGAAGATCTCTGTTGTTTTTCATGCGCGGTTATTATAAAAATATTTACAAAAAAAATGCATTGAACTATGGCTTCCTTAGTTAACCTAAAAACATTTACAGACAGTAGAGGAAACCTTACCGTAATTGAAAAGGTGGTGCCTTTTAACATTAAACGTATTTTTTACATTTACGGTGTAGATAATTCTGAGCGCGGCGGTCATAGGCATTATGAAACCCGGCAGGCGGCTATATGTATTCGCGGCAACTGTACCATATACAATGATAACGGTGAGGAAGAAAGTTCGGTATTGCTGGACAGTCCGGATAAATGTTTAATTATTGAGCCAGAAGACTGGCATACGATGCACAGTTTTAGTGAGGATGCGATCCTAATGGTTTTGGCATCTGAGTATTTTGAAGCGGCCGATTACATACATACGCCTTATCAGATTAAGTGTGCAATATGATAGAGTACGAAAATCTTTTTTTGCTGAATGAGCCTTTTATGGAAAGTTACCTGGAGAGTTTTTCCGATACGCTAAATAAAGGATGGTTTATTCTGGGAAATAAGGTAAGTGCTTTTGAAACTGAATTTGCCGCTTACTGCGGAAGTAAATATGGAGCTGGCGTAGCTTCGGGATTAGATGCTTTGGTGCTTGCACTGAAATATTTTGAATTTCCGGAAGGCTCAGAAGTGATTGTTCCTTCAAATACTTACATTGCTACCATTTTGGCTATTTATAATAACGGGCTGGTACCCGTTATGGTAGAGCCTGATATTGACACCTATAATATTGATCCTGCCAAGATAGAAGAAAAAATTACCCCGCAAACCAGGGCAATCATGGTGGTGCATTTATATGGCAAACCTTGCAATATGCATCCCATAATGAACTTAGCATTAAAATACAACCTAAAAGTAGTGGAAGATTGTGCTCAATCTCACGGCGCAACATACAAGGGAAAAAAGACGGGGACTTTTGGTGAGTTTGGTGCCTTTAGTTTTTACCCTACCAAAAATCTTGGTGCCCTTGGTGATGGTGGGGCTTTGCTGTCTAATAATTTTGATGCCATCACTAAGATTAAAGCATTGCGCAACTACGGTTGCCAAGAAAAGTATTATAACGATTACATCGGGATGAACTCTAGGCTAGACGAAATGCAAGCTGGGTTTTTGTCTGTTAAATTAATGCATCTTGATGCCATCAATGCACACAAAAAGAAGCTGGCTAAATTATACCAGGATGGGTTGAAGGAAGATTTTATACTTCCTCAAGTACATCCGGATTATAAAGATGTTTACCATATCTACGCAATCAGACATCCTAAAAGAGATAAATTGAGGGCGCACTTATTGGAAAATAATATACGTACAGAGATTCATTACCCAGTTCCACCACATCGTCAAAACGCATTAAAGAACAGGCTAAAAGGAGCCTTCCCAATTTCAGATCTTATCCATCAAACTACATTGAGCCTGCCGGTATCTTACTGCCATACCGAAGCGCAGGTTGAGCAGGTTATTGCAAAAATGAATGCTTTTTAAGGATTGTTTATAATCTATTAGAAATTAGTATTTTAGACCCAGGTTAAAATACTAAAATGAAAGGTAGTAAAATTAAAGGATTTATGAGGCTGCTTGCGGCACTTATGCTGTTCTTTTTGGGATCATGTGAGAAAGAGCTTACTATAGAGGCGGCTAAAATTAAACCCCCTGTTAGAACATATATTGTAACAGCAAGGGCTGATAAAAAAGGCACAAACAGCAATTCTATAGGGACTGCCATGTTGAAAGGTTTGTACAGTGAAGAAACAAAACAACTGAGCTATACTATCGAATACAGCGATATTGAACCTCAGATTATGACTTTAAGAAGCGGAGCTAAAGGTAGCGTAGGTACGTTTATTAAAGAATTATATAGTAGTGAAAAGGGTAAGCTGCATCTTATAAAGGGATCTTTTTTACTCACCCCGCTCCAGGAAAGGAATTTGTTAAAAGGGTTGTGGTTTATTACAGTAAGCACCCCGGCGTTGTCGCCTGAAATATCCGGAATTCTCACTTATAAACAACAATAGGAGGAGATGGCTGATCAGGAGTTATTAAAAAACCAGGAAGAACTGGGGCTATTGGAAGCTTTGGCAAGAGGTGATAAAAAATGGTTTGAGGCTTTGTATAAAAAGTATTATAAACAGCTGTTTACTTTGGCTTACAGGTATGTGGGCCGGGCAGAAACAGCAGAAGAAATTGTGCATGATGTGTTTATTAACATTTGGAATAAGGCAGGTCAATTGAATATCCAGGTATCTATGAAAAGTTATTTATTCCGTTCTGTAGTAAACTCTTCTTTAAATTATATAAAGAAGGAAAAAGCAGATGCTGAAAAGCAATCGGCCTATCTGGTTGTTCACCATCCGGATCAAACAGATGAGGTTGATGAACATGTAGATGCTGATGAACAATTGTTAAAGGGTTTGGAAGAAGCCTTGGCTTTATTGCCCGAGAAATGTAAGCAGGTCATGTACCTGAGCCGCTTTGGTAAATTGAAGCAACAGGAAATAGCAGACCAAATGGATATCTCTGTTAAGACGGTTAAAAACCATTTAACCTATGGCTTTAAGAAGCTAAGGGAGCATTTGGAAAAACATAAACAACAACTAACGGCAGTGTTGCTGTTGGTATTATATTTTATAACGCATTAATCTCAATAGTATGAATGAATCTCATAAAAACGAAGAACTGATTTACGAACTGATCATTGATGATCTGGACAATGCCATTTCGGAAGAAGATAAAAAGGTCCTTGAGGAGTGGAGGCAAGCAGATGTCGACAATGAAAAAACGTATCAAGAATTTTTGAACGTACAGTTTAGCATTGACAAGTTGTGCAGCGTACATCGGGATGCAGATGCGTCATGGAATGTTTTAAATGATAAATTACTGGCTGGAGTAGAACTTAATGAAACAGGAGTTAAAAAGATAAATTTTGGAATGATCGCTAAAATAGCCGCCGTAATGGTGATAACGCTATCTGTAGGCTATTACATTTTAAACCAGGGTAAATACGCAACGATTAGCATAGCAAAAAATGCATCTGTAACAAGAATTGTGCTTCCTGATCAGACCATCGTTCACTTAAATGCAGGTTCAAAGATCAGATATAATAAAGAAAATTTTGAAGCAGACAGGAAATTGGAAATATTGAGTGGAGAAGCTTTTATACAAGTTGTTAAACATGCAGGCGTACAATTTAAGGTAGTGGCGGGTGCTATTGAAGCACAGGATATTGGTACTAGCTTTAATGTATCAAAGCATAATGATGATGTTTCTGTTGTTGTAGAAGAAGGCATTGTTGCCCTTAAACAACAGGATACTGAGCATCAGTTAATTCTTATCGCGGGTAAAATGGGTTCTTACAGTGCAGGTACAAAAGCGTTGGTGATGACTGATAATACTAACCCCAACTTTAAGGCCTGGATTAATAAAAATTTTACATTTAAGGAGACGCCTTTGCATGCTGTGGCCATTGAGCTGGAAAAAGCGTATCAGGTTCCGGTTGTAGTAAAAGGCCGCATGTTAAATAACAGAAAATTCACGGGTGCCAATCTTCATTATCAAACAATTGATAGTGCATTAGCAGTTATTTCTGCATCTTTGCAGTTCAAGCTAATCAAAGATAGAGGCACTTATGTTTTATCGGATAATTAAACACTCTTGTTTTTTTATTGCGCTCTTATTAATACTAAATGGAACAGATGCTTTTGCGCAAACAAAAAATCGGCTAAATACTCCTTTAAGCATTACTTTGGCACCGGATTCTTTGATCCGAACGCTAATGAGATTGGAACAACGCACAGGAATTAACTTTGCTTTTGATCCAGATAAGCTGCACTTTAAAAGATCTTCCGGCTTCCATTTTATCCAAACCCCATTGGAAAGTGTGCTTAAAAAAATTCTTTTCGGTAGCGGCTTAAGTTTTACACTTATTGGGAAAGATATAGTTATTGCACCAAAAAAGGAACTGGTATGGAGTATAAATGGGCGCGTGAGGGATTTTGCGAATGGCGAAGAGGTTATTGGTGCCACACTGCAGATACCTGAACTCCATGTTGGTGTTATTACCAATCAGTATGGTTTCTATTCTATATCAGTTCCTGAAGGGAATTATAAATTGACCATATCCCATACCGGTTACCAGATAGAAGAAATCCAGTTGCATCTCGATCATGACCTCCAGCAGGAAGTAGAGCTGACACCGCTTACGCGTAAACTGGAAGAGGTAGTAATCAGCAAATCTAACGTTACACCCAACCCCATCTTGAAGAATGAGCAAAACTTTACCATTAAGCAATTGAATGGGGTACCATATTATCTGGGAGAGACAGACGTACTGAAACGCCTGCAAATGCAAAATGGGATAAAATCTACTACCGAGGGAAGCTCCGGTTTGTTTGTACGTGGTGGAAATGCAGATCAAAACTTGATTGTGCTGGATGAGGCTATAATTTATAACCCGTCTCATTTATATGGCTTGGTTTCTGTATTTAATCCAGACGCGGTAAACAATATACAAGTGTATAGGGATTATATGCCTGCAAATTATGGAGGGCGCTTATCATCTGTAATTGTTAATAGGATGACCGAAGGGAATAGTAAAGAATACCACGTTAGCGGAGGTATAAACCTTTTGTCGGCCAGGATAGCTGCAGAGGGGCCATTGGTTAAGGAAAAGGGATCTTTTATTATTGCCTATCGCCGCAGTTTGCTTGATTTTTTTCAGAGTAAATTTAAGCTGTTTAATCCACGATCCGTTTATTATGATATTAATGCCAAGGCCAACTATAAGGTGGATAAGGACAACAGTTTATTCTATTCACTCTATTATGGGAAGGACCATTTACTATCAGATGATTCCTATTCCAATAAGTGGGGAAACCTGACTTCTACATTGAGATGGAACCATTTATTTAATTCCAGGGTGTTCCTGAACGTATCTGCTGTATACAGCAACTACAGCAACCTGCTGGATTTGAATGCTGATACACTTTCACAGAAAAGTCAGTGGAGTACCGCTGTAAAAGACCTTACTTTAAAAGGAGACTATACCTATTACAGGAGTCCAACCAATCAAATAAAGTTTGGAGCTTCGGGTACTTTTCATCGTTTTATGCCGGGGGAGTCTTATAAGTTGCAAGAACTGGAGTCTAACATAGCAAGGGATAAATCTGCAGAACTCGCATTATATTATACCCAGCAAGTTAATTTAAGCGAGCGGTTTGAATTAAACTATGGGCTGCGACTTAGCGGATTTTATAACGTACAGGAAAACAGAAATGCTTATGACCAATCGGGGAGCTTGATTAAAAGTGATGAAACGTCCACATTTATTAACCCAGAGCCGAGGCTGAATTTAAGTTATCTCCCTTCAGGCAATCAGCGTATTTTTTTGAGTTATAATCTTAACTATCAGTATTTGCAGTTGATACAAAACAGTACACTTGCATTTTCATCTTTAGAACCTTGGGTGCCGGCATCCAGAAAGATTAAGCCGCAGCGGTCTCATCATGTATCTTTTGGATATCGCTTTGCGCCAGATCAGTACGCTTTTTCTGTGATTGCCTATGGGAAAAGACTTGATAACCAGCCTGAGTTATTGGGGCATGCGCAGATCATCAGGAATCCTGATGTAAGAAGTCAGATCAGATCTGGCCGCTCCGATGCTTACGGGGTAGAAGTTGAAATGAACAAGACGATGGGCAAATTTATTGGCTCCCTTGCATATAATTACGCGAGGGTTTATCGCAAGATTCCAGATATCAATTACGGTAATAAATTTATAGCAAACTACGACATCCCCCATGAGTTAAAGCTAAATGTAGATTATTCAATCAATGAAAAATTATCCTTTCAAACTTTCTTCACCTACTCTACCGGTAGGCCATTAACTTTACCTGTAGGGTATTATAAACATGACGGTTTAAATATTCCTATATTTGAGGGAAGAAATACAAGTAGGTTTCCGGATTTTAGCAGGCTTGACATTTCTGCAAAATATAAATTTTTAGCCACGCTCTCCGGGAAACGTTTTTTGGATAATACAGTCTCTTTTGGTATTTATAACGTATATAATCAAAAAAACCCTCTATATTACCACTTAAACTCATCATCATTTGAACCTAAAAAGACGACAGTAGAATATGGTTTTGGATTATATCCCTGGGTTTCCTATAGCTTTAAGTTATGATATGAAAAGATCTGCTTTTCTATTAGTGAAGCTTTTTGTAATGGTTTTTATTTTTGGCTGTAAAAAGAATGACTCAAGAATAGATGTTTTTAATACGCCGCATTTTAAATATGAATTAACCGTGGAGGGTGGAATTAATACCCGATACTCACAACAGTATATTAAGTTAACAAAGCCGGCATTACAACCTGATTCGCTTCCTATTCCAGTAAGTATGGCTAACGTAGTGGTAAATGATGGTCGTGTAAACATCACTTATCATGAAACTGCTACGCCCGGAGTTTATCTTGGCAAGAACCTTGGAGATCCAAATTATAATGGCGCGTATAAGTTAACTATTAAGATTAAAGACAAGACTTATACAGCAGTGGATACGCTTAGACAGGTGGTGAATATTGTAGATGATTATCTACCGCTTTCTACCCGTGTGATGCCCGATCAGACAATTGAATTCCATGTACCAAAGCATACTTTTGGCTATCTTAACCCCAATAAATGGTTTATATCTTATGGTAAAGATGCGGTCTGGAATCAATCTAAATTTAACGATACAGCGAATTACAGCTATACTCATTATCTGGGGTCTCCTAATTCCCTGTACCCTCTAAATAACCTGAAAAGGACGTTTAGTCTTAAATCAGAAGAATTTATTTATATCTACAAAATTTCTTTGTCTGCTAAATACGCGCAGTATTTGTACTCGGTATTTATGGAGACCGACTGGAATGGTTTGTTTTCAGGTGTTCCTGTAAATATTGAAGGTAACATATCAGGCAATGCACAGGGGTTTTTCTCAGTGATTGATGTCGATTATAGAAGATATCGCGCTAAAGAATTATAACATTTCATTATGGCCTTGATATTGTGTATAATTTTTCTATACACATTTTATGGATCAATCGAAAAAAGGTAAATATAAAGTAATTAGGTGGATAGGAGGCATTTTTGCTGTACTACTACTCATTCTGGGTATTGCATCAATATACGTTAGCTCCAAATGGAAGCCGACGCTTACTGAGAAATTGAAAAAAGGAGTACACGATGCTTCAGGAGGTTTGTATATCTTGAGTTTTAATGATATTCATCTAAACATTTTTACTGGGAGTGCCATTCTTGATAGCGTATCTATCATGCCTGATACTGCGGTTTTTAGTAAGTTAAGGGAAGCAAAACTGGCATCGCCAAATTTGTACCAGGTTAAACTGGCCCATTTGAAGATTAGTAGGGTAAGTATTCTCAAGGCCTATTTTAAAAAGATAGTGGAATTAAATGCCATAATCCTTGATCAGCCATCTATCAATATTGTACATTATAATATACCCAAACGGCCGGATTCGGTGAAGGAGAAGAAGAGCTTATATCAACTCATTTCAGGCACATTAAAGTCGATTCATGTTAAGGCAATTAAAATTGTTGATGCCGACTTCGATTATATCAATGGAGCAACGTCAAGGCCGTTAAACAGCATTAAGCATTTAAGTATTAATGTGAACGACTTGTTGATCGATTCGTTATCAGGATCTGATACCACACGCTTCTACTATACTAAGGATATTGGTTTTCTGTTAACCGGATACCGCTCATTGGGCAAGGATAAAATGTATACCATCAAAGTGGATAGTATTAGCGGTTCTGCTACAGGAAAGAATATAAGGGTGGTTGGTTTACAAATGATACCTATGTATCCAGATCTGCAATTTAGCAGGAAGTATACTTACGGAAAGGACAGATACGATTTAAAATTTGATCACCTAAATTTCACAGGTGTGGATTTTAAGAGATTAAATAGTGAGGGAAGTTTACGTGCCGGGGCAGCTATGATTGGCCCAGCAAAGGTAAATATCTTTGTGAACAGGGAGCTCCCAGCTGTTCCAGGATTGGATAAAGCACGAAATTTCCCTCATATCGCTTTAAAAAGATTGCCATTGCCATTGATATTAGATACTTTAAAGTTGCGCGGTTTAAATGTTGCTTATACAGAGTATAATCCCATAAGTCAAAAGAGAGGTACAATCTATTTTAAGGATTTTGGTGGTAACGTCTACAATGTAACCAACGATTCTTTGCAGTTAAGTAAGAATAACCATGCGGTAGCTAATCTGCATGCTCTGGTTATGAAAACAAGTAGGATAGATATAAAAATGGATCTTAACCTGACGGCTAAAGATGGTGCTTTTAGTTATAGTGGAAAAGTTGGTCCGATGGACTTGATGGTACTTAATCCGGTTGCAAAGAATATGGGGTTGGTGGAAATTGCAAGCGGGCAAATGCAAAAGACTGAATTTAATGTTAAAGCCAACCAATATGGATCCACTTCTACTGTTGGGTTTTACTATACTAATTTGAAGATTAAATTACTGAAAGAAGGGGAAAATGGGGAAAAGCCAAAAGAAAAGGGCTTACTGTCATTCATTGCCAATAGCTTCCTGATAAAGGACGATAATCCTAAAAAGGGTGATGTGCCAAGAATAGCTCATGTTACTTTTAAAAGGACTCCAGCAGTTTCATTCTTTAACCTGCTCTGGAAAAGTATCTTTATAGGGATGCGTGAAAATGTGGGATTGGGAATAGTTCCGATAAAAACTCCTGAACAAGCTATGAAAAAGGTAAGCGACAAGAAAGAGGAGCGAAAGGCCAACCGAGAAAAGCGGAGAGCAGAGCGGGAAATAGCGAGGGAAAAGAAAAAGGAGGACAAAAGAAAGTTGGAAGGAAACTAGTCTTTTAGCAATGTAAAGCCGTATATTGTAGTGCTTGATTTGCCTATGCAGGAAAAGATTCGAAAGAAATACAGTACTTTGAGATGGTTGCTGGGGATCATGTCCCTTATTTTAATATTCGTGTTTTTTATGTCCCTTTATTTTAGCAATAAACTACGGCCGATTGTTCAAAAAGAACTAAAAAGCCTGGTTATAAATGCTACAGATAGCCTCTATAATATTGAGTTTTCTGATCTTACATTAAATTTGCTAACACAAGGGGCTACATTAAGGAATGTAAAGCTTATTCCTGACACCAATATCTTTAAAAAACTCATTAGCCTTAAGAAAGCTCCCAACAACATATATTCAATAGAATTGAAGAAGTTGTCCATCTCTAATTTCCATCCGAAAAGGCTATTCAAATATAGAAAATTAAATATCGAAAGGTTACTGTTTGAGAACCCTGATGTGATTATGGTAAATCAGCAGTTTGATTTTAATGAGAATAGCCCATCCTATTTACAAAAATCACCGTATGATTATATTTCTAAGTACCTGAAAGAATTGAAAATCGATGCGATTGAATTTAGGAACATCAGATTTAAATACATACACAACAGTCCAGGAAGGAAAGAAGTAGATTCGATAGACAAGCTGAATATTACGTTAAAAAACTGGGTGATAGATAAGGAATCCGATAAAGACCCAACTAGGTTATATGCTTTACAGGATATCATTATCAATTTGAATGATTATAAATATGCGACACCCGATAGCCTTTATCACATTAGCCTTAACCAATTAAACTTCAGTTCCTCAAAAGGAAAACTCAATATCAACAGCTTTAGCGTAATCCCCAGATATGATGAAATGAGTTTTGCTAAAGTGGCGGGCAATTCAAAAGAGCGCTACCATATTGAAATGAATAATATTGATTTGAGAGGAATTAATTTTCCATTGTATATTAGAAAGCAGGAATTGTATGCCACACAGATGAATATTAGCAATGGCACCATTGACGTATTTAATAACAATTCCTTACCAGCAAAAGTCAAGATAAAGAATGGGAAGTATCCTCATCAGTTGCTCCAACATGTGCTTGCGCCATTAACAGTAAGGCTGCTCACGCTAAATGCTGTGAACATCAGTTATTCTGAATATGATCGCGATAGCAAGCAAAAGGGCAGGATTACTTTTGAGAAAACTTCAGGTAGTATCAGCAATATTAGTAATGTGGAGAGAATCAAGATGAAAAATCCTTATCTATTTGCTAAAATGACCACCTATATGATGGGCAAAGGCAAGTTGGATGTTAATTTTAGATTTGATTTACTGGAAAGCAACGGGCAGTTTTCTTATAATGGAAATTTGGGTGCCATGGACGGCAGGGCATTAAATAAAGTAACTATGCCGCTTGGCATGGTACAGATTAAAATAGGAAAAGTTAAGAAACTCGATTTTGATATAAAAGCTAATGACCAGACAGCAAAAGGCACTGTAAAGTTTGCTTATAATGACCTGTCTGTTGCGCTAATGAAACGAGAAGAGAAGGCTAATAAACTGGTAAGGAAAGGATGGATATCGCTGCTGGCCAATGCAATGGTTATTAATTCAGATAACCCTGGGCATGATGGGGTATTGGTTGCTGCGCCAGTTTATTACCAGCGACCGGACACCGCATCTTTCTTCAGCTTTATCTGGCGCACGCTTTTCTCAGGGATAAAATACAGTGTAGGAGTTACTCCACAAAAGGAAAAAAAGATTATGGCTCAGGTTCAACGTTTTAAGCAGATCAAGAAAGACAGAGATAAGCGCCGACTTGAGCGTTCTAAACGCAGGACAAGAGCAGATAAAGGTCTATAGTTATCTAGTTTAGCTTGTAAACTCTAACATAATCAACATAGTATTTTTGAGGGAATATACTATCGTCTATTTGTCCGCCCCATTCTCCGCCCACGGCAGTATTAATTAGCAAATATAAAGGACCTGTAAAAGAGTTAGCATAGGCAGTTTCGGGAGCTTTCATTCCAAAATAAAATAGATTATCAACGAAGATCTTTATAGAGTCTCCTTTACGTTCCAACCCATAAACATGATACTTTTTGTGGATGTCTTCCATCTGGATCTTATTGCCCTTAGCACTGTGTTTATTGGATTGTGAAGATGTGCTGTCCCACCAATGCAGGTTGGCATGAATGGTACCTGGAGTATGACCTACGAATTCCATGATATCAAACTCTACACACTTTGGCCACCCTACCTGGTTAACATTTGTGCCCATCATCCAAAGTGCTGGCCAAATGCCTTTTCCAAATGGTAGCTTGGCTTTGATCTCTATTCTAATATTGCCTTCAAAGCCTTTTTTACCGAGGGTATTGATGCTTGCTGATGTGTATTCTGCATTCTCATACTTTTCTTTAAGAGAAGTGATTACCAGTTTACCACCTTTAACTTCAGCATTCTGAGGGTGATCTTTAGTATAATATTGTTTCTCAGAATTCCTGACAAAGCCAGTTTCATAACCCCATTTTGTGGTATCGGGCAAGCCTTTATAATTAAACTCCTCACTCCAAATCAGTGTCTTATTCTGCTTTGAGCTAGTGGACTGCGCAAATGAATTTAAAGATACAATGAGGCCAATGGCCATAATAACTGTTTTTTTCATGGCTTATTTTAAAAGTTCTTCAGGTACTGGTTTATTAAGGAGGTTTTGGTAATAGAACCTAATTCTTTCTGCTTTATCGTGAGGCGCTTTACCGGTACCGAATCCGTGCCTGCTGCCAGGATAAATCATGAGTTCAAAATGTTTATTTGCATTTTGCAGCTTGTCGACCAATTGAATGGTATTTTGAATGTGCACATTATCATCCATCTCACCATGCATAATTCTAAGCAGTCCTTTATATTTATCTACATAGGTTAAGACGGAAGCATTTTTATAACCCTCAGGGTTTTCCTGTGGAGTATCCATAAATCGCTCTGCATAATTGGTGTCGTAAAGCTCCCAGCTGGTTACCGGTGCCCCCGCATAACCAAAGTCGAAATCATCTGCACCCATGGTTAAGGCTAGGCAGGTGATATATCCGCCATAACTATGTCCTGTAATCAAAAGCTTTTTATTGTCTACCCAAGGTTTGCCTTTTAGCCATCTTGCTGCGGTGGTGTAGTCTTCCATCTCCCATTTTCCAAGGTTGCGGTGCATTAACGCTACACCTTCCTTCCCAAATTGGCCTGATGCACGATGGTCTACCGAAATCTGTATTATACCTACTTTGCTCCACCATTGGTTATCTGTTCCTTTCCAGGTGTTGGTTACGTTACCAGCGTTAGGGCCGCCGTAAATACTCATCACTACAGGGTATTGTTTCGTTTGGTCAAAATCAGTTGGATAGGTAATAACAGCGGGTAGATTATAGCCATCATCGGTAGGAATGGTAATCATTTCTGTCTTGCCAAACTTATAGCTTGCAAAATCATCAGCTTTACTATCATCCAGTTCCTTAATTACTTTGCCTTTGCTGGTTAGAAGTGTTCTTTTTGCTGGTGAAGATACGTTTGAGTAAGTAGTAATAAAGCTGGATCCATTGGGCGACATCTGGATTTGATGGGTGTAATTACCAAAGGTCAATCGTTTCAGGTTATCGCCGCTGTAGCTTACGCTATAAAAATCCGTAGTAGTCGAAGTTACTTTTCTTGCTGTGAAGTAGATCACTTTCTTCTTCTCGTCTACATATACTAAATTACTAACCTGCCATTTTCCGCTGGTAACTGGGTTAATAAGTTTGCCATCCAAAGTGTAAAGATAGAAGTGCGCCCAGCCTGTTTTGTCGCTCTTAAGGATGAAGTGCTTATTGTCTTTCAGATAAGTGATTCGACCATCAAAATCCAAGTCTACCCAGGAGGATTGCTTCTCATCGTATATTTCATTCTTATTGCCATTTTCCGGATTAACAGCATAGAACTTCAGGTTATCTTGTCCGCGATTCATCCATTGTACCATCAGGTTGCTTCCGTCAAAACTCCAATATGGGGTACCAAAGTATTGATCGTCTTTCTCATTAAAATCGGCCCACGTTACTTCACCACCTGTCGTTTTTACAAATCCAACCTTAACTGCTGGATTGGGATCGCCGGCTTTAGGGTATCGTGTCTTCTCCGTGTAGCCATGCTGACCCGCCGCCCCTACAATTGGAAACATTGGTACTTGGGTATCATCAAAACGCATAAAGGCAATGTGCTTGCTATCGGGCGACCACCAGAAGGCTTTGTAATTAGTTGATCTGCCAAGAATTTCTTCATAATATATCCAAGACGAGTATCCATTATAGATTACCTCGGTAGCATCTGAAGTATACCTGATTTCCTTTAAAGAAGAAAGCTCAATTGCATATAAATCATTGTTTCGGGTAAATGCAACATATTTGCCATCAAGAGAAAGTGTAGGATTTCTTTCTAGATCTTTATTTTCTGTTAGTCGTTTTGGTTCGCCAGTTCCATATTGTATGTAAATATCACCTTCCTTATTAAAAACCTTAACATTGCTTTTTGGTGGGGGTATATAAGACACCCTTGTACCCGTCTCAATATCAACTGTATATAATTGTTTGTCTTTTGCGTCCACTTCAGTATAGTGGTGCTCATCCGACCAGCCTGTAACTGTATTGATTGGTTTTGTGAGAGATGGCTGCCCTTTAAATATCTGATCGGAAGTAAGCTTTTTTAGCTGGGCCTGAACTTGGGCATTTAAAGAAAGGGACATGGTTAGACAAATTAAAAAGGCTTTGCGCACGGTGTATAGTAGGGTTTTGTTAAAAACAGAATATCTGAAGGTACAAAAAAAGGCGCCTTTGTTCAAAGACGCCTTCTAAAACTATATTATTATATAAAGTATGTTAAACAATCCAGTTCCAGCCAAACTCGTCCGGAACAATTCCATAACGAATATCGTTCAGCATTTTGGCAATTCCAGAAGATATTGTCCGGGTTGATGGGTCGGTTAATGTATAAATCTTTCCCTGGTAACCGATTTCTCCAATTGGAGTTACCGTAGCTGCAGTACCTGCCGCAAAGGCATCAGTAACATTGCCGGTTTCAATACCATCAAGGATTTCTTTAACGCTAACACGTCTTTCTTCAACCTCCAAGCCCTGTTTTCTTGCAAGCATAATTATTGTATCTCTTGTTACGCCATCCAGAACAGTACTTCTAACAGATGGAGTTACCAGTTTACCATTGATCACAAAGATCAGGTTGGCAGTTCCAGCCTCTTCAATATATTCATGTGATACTGCATCTGTCCAGATCAGCTGATCAAATCCTTCTTTCTGAGCTTCAGCAAAAGGATATAAAGAGCGCGCATAATTTCCAGCAGTTTTGGCAAAGCCAACACCACCTTCATCAGCACGTGTAAATTCAGTTTCTATCTTTACTTTTAAAGCTTTGCTATAATACGGGCCGGTAGGTGTAGTAAGCAAAGCGAAAGTATATTTGTCTGATGGCCTAACACCAAGGTAAGGGTCGGTAGCAAACATTACTGGACGAATATACAAAGAGTAGCCTTCCTGTGCTGGAACCCAGCGCTCATCAATCTCTATTAAGGCTGCAATCCCTTGCATAAAAATATCTTTTGTAATAGCAGGCATAGACATCCGTGCAGCAGACTTATTAAAGCGCTCAAAATTCTTATCACCTCTGAACACGCTGATCTTTCCACTTTCCTGGCGATAGGCTTTCATACCTTCAAAAATAGCTTGCCCATAGTGCAATGCAGAAATGGCAGGACTCATTGGGATCGGTCCATAAGGCAATATCTGAAGGTTACCCCATTCGCAATTGTCATATTCGGCAATAAACATATGATCAGAAAACACCTTTCCAAAAGGTAATTGAGAAAAATCAGTTACTGTTAACCTGCTTTCAGCAGCTTTGGTTATCGTCATGTCCAATATGTCGTTCATTATAGTAGTGCTTTAACGCAAAATTACAGAAAATTATCTAAGTACGGTGAGGCGCTTTTTTATTTTTCCCGAACTTAAGGAACTGTTCATTTGCCATACCTGTAACCACGACCTACTGATGTTCCACAATCTGCCAGCATTCATGCAAGGCGAGCGTAAAACCAAAAGTAAAGAAAGCTTGCCACCTAATACAATACCCTGAATTTTATGGTGTGTTCTATCTTTTTTAATGATTTAAATAACTGATCGTCATATTGCGCATTAATGTCCGTTATCACATATCCTATGCTGGGGTTGGTCATAAGAAACTGTCCTACGATATTAATATTATGAGTTGCAAAAACAGTGTTTACCTGTGCCATAATGCCAGGAACATTTTTGTGAATATGGATCAAACGGTGAGATTTGTCTATCCTAGGTAGCTGTAGATTAGGGAAGTTATTGCTCAAATGCGTTGTTCCGGTATTCATGAAATCTATCATCCTTTTTGGAATGAAATTAGCATTCCTCGGATTGTTTTTCAGGTCATCAAATACCACAATTCCTTTTTCCGTGCATGCATCAAGGTCAAGTTTTGTTTTTATGTTCCCAAGGTAACCTACCGTTTTAAGCTTTACAGCACGTTCTAGCTTTTCAGGCTCTAGTTTCTCCCCTTCACCCAACAGCATCATGTGTACGTCGGCTACGTATTTCTCTTCAAATGAAGTTTTCTGTCTGATGGAAAAACCATCCTTCTTCAACATCTCTAAGCTTTCACTGGGCACGTCACCTAGGATGAGGCATAAGATCCTGTTCTTTGGATATGATATGGCTCTTGGTAGATTATTTACATATAAGAATTCGTCAAAGCTAGGGGTAACATGGTCGGCTTTTTCCACTATACTTTCTCTGGAAATATTCTCTGTAAAAGCATAGAATTTTTTAATTAGTCCGCTTTCCCTTAGCTGAAAATCGGAATAGCCATCGCCGATCCCGTATAAATTGCCTTCCAAGTTCATCTGGCTTACCAGCTTTACCTTGCCCCCCTCTTCGCTTAATGGATTGGCATGATCATAATCTATAATTTTGCCATCACCCGTAGTGACGAAGGTATTAGCGTAAATGTTTTCTTTTTTGATGTGATATTGACTAACTACCGGGGTAATAAATTCTTTAAAGCCACCTGAAACGATTAGCACTTCGTCGGCATGATCCTTGAAAAATGCAGCATTACGTGAAAACGATGCAGATACTTTCTTTTTTAGGCGTGTAATTAGTTGTTTTAGGTGATCTTCGTTGGCCTCTAAAAGCCTTACCCTTTGTGCCAAGCTTTCTCCAAATGAGAGTTTACCTTCCATGGCAAGATTGGTATATTCTTCTATTTTTTGGAAAATAGCTTCCTTTTCAGGATGTTTTTTTAAAGAAATACGTGCCAGTTCGTCTAACGCTTCAACTTGGGTAAATGTGCTGTCGAAGTCAATGATGTAGTAATTTTTTTGCTTCATTTTTTATAGTGACTTTAAGCTGTTACAAACTTCCTGTATGCTTTGCTTAAGCGGTTTGAATTTTATTCCGATGGTATTTATGATCTTTTCATTGCTATAAAGGCTCTCGTTTAAGCTGCTTCTTGCAGCATCTCTGGTTAATGCCGCAGGCTTTTTAGTAAACAACGCAGCAAATTTGGCGGCTCTCCATGCAATTCCCAACATCCAAGGCTTAGCTTCTTTTGCCGGAGCCTTTACGCTAAAGCCTTTTGCAATTTCGCCAAAAAATTGTTGATATTGATAATTTTCTCCTGAAATCGTAAAGCGCTCGTTGCTGATGTCACTGTTCATTAGCGCTATCATGCTTTTGGCAACATCTTCTACATCTACTATTCCTGTGGCGCCTTTCGTATAATAAGAAAGGCCATTTTTTAATAGTTTAAAAATAGCACCGCTTCCTTTAAAGCCTGCCCTGGTGCCAATGATTACTGATGGGTTGACGATTACGGCGTCCAGCCCCTCTGCAATTCCTCTCCAAACCTCCATTTCTCCTTCATACTTAGAAATGGCATAGCTGTTAGCTTTTGCATCATATTCCCAAAAATCTTTCTCTGTAATCAATCCGCCTTTACCAGCAATTCCCAGCGCTGCTACAGAGCTTACGTGCACTAATCTTGCATCGTTTTCTAGACATAGATTTACAACGTTGCTGGTGCCTTCAATATTTATTTTAAGTAATTGCGACTTATCTTTAGGGTCAAATGATACTATGGCAGCACAATGGTAGACACGTTTAACGCCATTAAAAGCTTGTTCAAGCGATGCAAAATCAAGAATATCTGCATCCATCCATTCAATAAGTTTGTTTTCTTTTATCAGCTCAGGTATTTGGGAGCCTTCACGTTTCAAAGCCCTTAAGGGAATGCCCAGTGAGGCTAATTGATGTATAAGTTCTGACCCTAAAAATCCAGTGGCACCTGTAATTAATATCATTTCACTTTTTTTAGGCAGGTTTATTTAAAATATGAGCCCAAAAATAGATATTTGATGTCATACATTTAACAGCTATATGTCTTTATCAGATTTTTTTTCACCCTTATCTACTGAAAAATTTACGCCAAAAGAAGGGTTTTATACCAGTCAACTGGGGTTGAAAGCTGCATTCTTTACCGATAGTTTTCCTGAACTGGGTGAACAACAATTTGATATTGCGTTATTTGGGGTGCTGGACGATCGCGCAGCGAGGAATAATGAAGGTTGTGCATTAGGCCCTGATTACCTCCGGGAGCAGTTTTATAGCTTAAATGAAGGCCCTTATAGCGTACGAATAGTTGATCTTGGCAATATAAAGGCCGGAGCTACTCTTTCAGATACTTATGTGGCGTTGAAGACGGTAGTGTCGGAATTGATTAAGCTGAATATCGTACCCGTGATTATAGGTGGCGGACAAGACCTTACCTATCCACAATATCTTGCTTACGAATCGCTGGAGCAAAAAGTAGATCTTGTGGTAGTAGATAGTAAGTTTGATCTAGATGGAGAGGACCAGGAAGGACTATCTGCACGTTCAGATACTTATCTAAATAAGATCCTGCTACATCAGCCTAATTATCTTTTCAACTTTAGTAATATTGGCTACCAAACCTATTTTGTGAATCAGGAAAGCTTAAAGGTGATGAATAAGCTTTATTTTGACGTACATAGATTAGGAGAATTTGCTGAAGATATATCGCCGGCTGAGCCTATTATAAGAAATGCCAGTATGATCAGCTTTGATATCGGCGCAATACGTTCATCTGATGCAGGGGCAAATTCAAACGCTAGTCCGAATGGTTTTTATGGGGAACAGGCCTGCAGGATTGCAAGATACGCAGGGATGAGCGATAAGTTGAGATCAATAGGATTTTATGAATTCAACCCAGCCTTTGACCAGAATGGGCAAACTGCTATGCTACTTGCGCAAATGGTATGGTATTTTATAGATGGCTATTATAACAGGAAAAAGGATTTCCCATTAGTACCTAAATCTCAATATCTGATCTATCGCGCTAGCCTGAGTGACGGAACAGGTGAGATGTTATTTGTAAAAAGTAAAAAGTCTGACCGCTGGTGGATGCAAGTACCCTATCCTGCTGGTGTTTCAAAAAATGAACGGTATCACCTGATCCCCTGTAGGTATGAGGACTATACCGTGGCAGTGAATGGCGAAATGCCAGACCTTTGGTGGCGTACCTATCAAAAACTACTATAATTTTACATTTAAGCTTTATTTTTAGCCTGTTCTCATCTTACATTTGACTATCCAATAAGAATGATACGATCTTAATTTAAGGGCACAAAAATATGAAAGGAATAATTTTAGCAGCTATTTGCATATTGCCAATTGCAGCAATTGCACAGAGTGGCTTTACTGTTAAGGGTAAAGTTGCAAATTTGAATGCCCCTGCTAAGGCTTACCTTAGTTATAGGGCGGGTTCAGAACAAGTACTGGATTCTGCAGTACTTAGAAATGGCGAATTCAGTTTCTCAGGAAAAGTGGGATCTCCATCTTCAGCCATTATCAGAGTAAAACACGATACTAATGTTGCAGATCCTGCAAAGCGTACTGCTATCGACGTTTTGAGCTTCTATCTTGAAAACAACGATATTTCATTGACTGCTCCAGATTCAGTGAAGAATGCAAAGATCCAAGGATCATGGGTGAACTGGGATAGCCAGCAGTTAAAAAATGTTTTGAAGCCCTATACTGATCAAATGAATGTACTGAATGCGGAATACAACAGTAAGACTCTAGAGGAGCGGAAGGATAAAGCCTTTATGGACAGACTTAACGCAAGGGCTGATGAGATTAGCAACAAAATGACTGAAGTAAACCGTGTTTTTGCTTTCTCAAATACTAAAAATTATATTGGACTTGTTGCTTTCCGTAGCTATATGGGCTATGATATCGATGTTGAGAAATTTTCACCTCAGTTTAACCGTTTTTCAAAAGAGATTAGAAATACAACACTTGGACAGGCGATCACCGTAACATTAAATGCAGCTAAAATGAGTCAGGTTGGTCAGTTAGCTATGGATTTTACTCAGAATGATGTTAATGATAAACCAGTTAAGTTGTCTGATTACCGAGGAAAATATGTGTTGCTTGATTTCTGGGCATCGTGGTGTGGCCCTTGCCGTGCAGAGAATCCTAATGTGGTAACTGCATTCAAAACCTATAAAGACAAGAACTTCACAGTGCTGGGTGTTTCTTTAGATCAGCCAGGTAAAAAAGAAGCATGGCTTCAGGCAATTGAGAAAGATGGTTTAACCTGGACTCACGTTTCAGATCTTAAATTCTGGGATAATGCAGTTGCAAAGCAATATGGAATTCAGTCTATCCCAGCTAATTATTTAATTGATCCAACAGGGAAGATTGTTGCGAAGAATATCAGAGGGGAAGAATTGCAGCAAAAACTTAGCGACTTGTTGGGTGGTTCAATAGTGAAGTAAAAGGAAAAATAACCGTTCTCTTCGAATGCTGCATTAACCGCGCTGAAGAAGCGCGATGAACGCTATGCCTTTTCAGAGAAGGTAATTTTTGTTCTTAAAGGGCTGACAGTAAATTTATAGTATTTAAGTTTTTGCGAAGCGCGATGAACGCTATGCCTTTTCAGAGACGGTAATTTTTCTTCTGAAAGGGTAAATAAAATGAAGTAGATATGCTTCCCCCAAAAATTCAGTATCTGGAAGAGGGCATAGCGTCTTTCCCGATTTTTCATCGGGAATTATGCAGCCCGAAAGCAGATCACTTAATTTTAATTTCTCTTAATCTCAACCCTTCTATTCACAACCTTACCTGCTTCAGTTTTATTATCAGCAATTGGTTGAGATTCTCCATAACCTTTGATTGTAAAGTTGTCACCGCTAAGGCCGCCATTTACAAGATACGTCTTTACAGAGTTGGCACGGTCTACTGAAAGCGACATATTTCTTTCCGCCGATCCCTCGGCAGAGGAATTGCCATTTAATACGAATGTAGCTGATGGTTCTTTTTTGATCTCAGAAATTACTTTATCCAGTATAGGATAAGAAGAAGTCTTCAAAACATCTGAATTGAATTCAAACTGAACATTGCTAAAGTTAAAATCAGGTTTCGCAACAGGTATTAGTATCACCTTTTCTTCAACAGGAGCTGGAGCAGAACCAGGCTTTTCAACCGGGGTTTCTTTTACTAATGGCACCGGTGCAGGCTTTGCTGCTAGTTTTTTTGTTTTGCAAGAGTAAAGGAAAATACTTAATAAGCCCATTACCGCGGGTATTAACATCATTTTTGTTAGTTTCATTTTTGTGTTTTAAAGGATAATAATTGCAAACATGTATCATAAAGTAGATTTTGCGATACAAATATTGTAACAAGACAGTTATAATAACGGGATTAAATGTGTTTTCTTACGATAGGCGCCGCTTGAGTGCCAAAAAGTTCGATAGAACGCCCAGGGGATGATCTCACATATTCATGCCTATAGTGTTTCCCCACTGCAAACACATCAAGACCAACCTCATCTGCCAGTACAATCTCGGCCATCAAATCGCTTATTCGTTGTGCGGTAGATAATGAGCTGCCTGTAACAGGGTCTGATGCGGTATCCCAAAACGTATATATTCCTAATTCCATTGCCGCCAAATTTAATATTTATAGTCATTAAGTCCTTATCAGGATGGTTTTTAAATAATTATTACTAGCTTTAAAAAGCCGAATTAAACAAAACTATGAACAGAATTTTAGTAACGCTCCTTCTTGTAGTGTATTCTAACCTGGCTTTTCCCCAGAATAGCCCTAAATTATTCCCAGATTCTATTCTGAAGAATATGAAGAAGGTTGCAGACTGGCAAATCAATGAATTTAAGGAAGGTAAAGTAAAAATTCCAAAAATGAACTGGGAAAATGGTGCCCTTTACGCGGGCATGGTGGCATTAATGAAAGTTGATCTTGGCAATAAGTATGATGAATTTTTAATGGGTATTGGCGAGAGTAATAACTGGAATATGGGTCGTAACAGACTTTTTGCAGATGATTACTGTGTTGCACAAATGTACACGCAGATGTACATGAAACATAAAGATCCAAAAATGATCGCTAAATGGGTAGCGCTTGCCGATACCATTGTACAACATCAGTTTAATGAGTCTTTAAAAGTTGCACCAGATCTCAATTGGAGAGAATGGGCTTGGTGTGATGCGCTTTTTATGGGCCCACCGGCACTTGCATATCTTTCAACTGCAAAAAATGATTTAAAATACCTGAAGAAAGCAGACTCCCTCTGGTGGAAAACTTCCGCTTACTTATATGATAAAGATGCCCATTTATATTACCGCGACAGCCGATTTTTCGATATGAAAGAAAAGAATGGAGACAAGATATTTTGGTCGCGAGGCAATGGCTGGGTTATGGGCGGATTGGTTAGGGTAATGGAAAACATGCCAAAGAACTTCGCTAGCCGTAAAATGTATGAAACCCAATTTAAACAAATGGCAGAAAAAGTGGCTAGTTTGCAACAGGCAGATGGAAGCTGGCACGCCTCTTTACTAGACCCGATAACCTTTAGTGAAAAAGAGACCAGCGGAACAGGTTTCTTTTGCTACGCAATTACCTGGGGAATAAGGAAAGGACTTTTACCTAAGAAAAAATATCTTCCCGTGGTAGAGAGGGCATGGTCTGCGTTAACATCATCTATTCATCCAGATGGAAAACTCGGCTATGTTCAAAAAGTAGGCGATATGCCAGGTGCAGCTGGTTATGATAATACTAATGTTTATGGTGTCGGCGCCTTGTTGCTAGCAGGAAGTGAATTGTACCAAATAACAAAGTAATACATCTATTATTGAACCTACCACTATGGTATGGATATGCCATGTTCAGGTGCTTTGGAAGAGTGAAACAGCAATGGCATTACATCTTAACATTAAAACAACCAAATATGAAAAACGCTCTAAGATTTATATTTCTAATACTTACCCCATTTGTGTTCTTACAAAATGTACAAGCACAAAACGGTTCTGCCAACCAATTCCGCAAAGATTTTGACAAGGTCGATTCCCTTGCAACAGGCAAAAAAAATGAAGCGGCGCTGGCGCTTATCAATGACATAGGTATCAGAGCCCGAAAAGCTGGGAACACACAGGTTATTATAAAATCCGTAACATTAAGAATGTTGTTTCAGAGTTATCTGAAAGGAAACGATCTTACCAAACACATCGCTTCATTAAGGGAGGATGTTGCTCAGGCTAAGCAACCAGAAAAGAGCATTTTACAATCTATTTTGGGCGAAGCCTATTGGACTTATTACACTCAAAATAACTATAGAATAAGCCAGCGAACAGATGTTCAGGGAGACACAGTTGGAAACATTACCCTTTGGTCAGGAAGTAGGTTACAACGAGAGGTAGCCAATACTTATCTGGCTTCGGTTTCTGAAACTGCAACATTACAGGCAGTAAGCGTAAAAAATATTCCAGACATCCTTGTAGGTGATACTGCCACTAGTTATCTCAGACCAACCTTATATGACGTGTTAGTGCATCGTGCATTGACGGTTTTAACAAATTATCAAATTAACCAGCAGCCCAATAATACGTTATCCTTAAGCGTCGAGAATAGCTATAATACCTTACTAAAATACCATTTGGATCATGGGAATAAAGCTGCTAGTGCAGATTTAGAGTTATTATGGATCAAGAGGCAACATAAAAGTGATGAAGATCAAGCGGAGTATTTGGATAAACTAACACAATTGCTGAGTAAAGCAGAAGGTACGGAGATTTACACAGAGGTTTTGATTGAAATGGCATCTGTTTATTTAGTGCCTGGTCGCGGCATCTCTGAGAAAACACGACTTACCACTGCAATAGCGTTTTTGGAAAAGGGAATCAAGGCCTTTCCTAACAGTAATGGTGCAAAAAGGGCTCAAAAGTTAGTTAACGATACGAAGGTAAAATCACTAAGAATAGAATTAAAAAGTAACAATATGCCTAATGCGCCCATTAGAGCGCAGTACTTTTATACAAATGTAGATTCTATATATGTTAAAATTTATAAGGTTTCTGCGCTAAATGAGAAGGGTTATTATGATAATAAAGGTCAATATATGGCCTTCTTAAATGCAAACACGCCTGTAAAATCTTACGCAATAAGGCTTCATGAAGAGATTGATTATAGGTATCATACTACAGAAGATTACTTCGAAGAATTGCCACTGGGCAATTATGTTTTGATTGCCCAAAATCATCAAATTGCAGATACGCTCAATAAAGAACTCGTTAACAGCGTAACTAAATTCACTGTTTCTAATCTCGCTGTCTCCAATAGAGCAACAATCAATGGCGATTTATATAAGGTGCTGGATAGCCGTACGGGTCTTCCCCTCCAAGGAGTTAAAATAACTAACGTATATTACAACAATAAGACTGAATTGCCCACGCCTAATTCGACTGTTGTTACTGACCAAAATGGGAATGCAAATTCACCATTTAATCAAAAAAGTGGTTATACAATTGTCAACATGGGGAAGGATACTGCTCTATTAAATTTTTCTTACAACTATCCCCGCGATAGGCCTGGACGGCTAAATGTAATATTTTTTAAAGACAGACCCATCTATCGTCCGGGACAAAAGGTCTTCTTCAAAGGTCTTGTGGTAAAGCGTAGCGACTTAGGTAATAAAATTATGCCGGGGGAAAAAATAGAGGTAACCTTTAAGGATGTAAAGCTCGTGGTTTTGATGTCTTGACCATTTACATCCTCAAAGGTTACCTCTATTTTTTCCCCCGGCATAATTTTATTACCTAAGTGGTTACGCCCTACCACAAGACCTTTGAAGATGTAAATGGTCAAGACATCAAAACCACGAGCTTTACAAGCAATGATTATGGTACCTTCCAGGGTTCATTTGATATCCCCATGGGAAAGCTGAATGGGTATATGAGCATATCAACTGATTTTGGAGAAACAGATGTTCAGGTAGAAGAATACAAAAGACCCACATTTGAGGTGCTATTTAATCCTTTAAAAGGTAGATTGAGGTTTAACGATACCGTAACAGTAACCGGAAAAGTAAAAATGTTTTCTGGCTATAATGTATCTGGTGCAGACATTAAATATACTATAAAAAGTAGTGGCCAAGACCTGCCTGGTGGTACTACAATAACGGGTGCAGATGGCACTTTTTCTATTAAATTCCTGGCAGTTGCAGGAAAAGAAAAAACAAGTACTCGGTATGATATAAGTTTAGATGTGACAGATAAGAATGGAGAAACCCATTCTGCAGCAAAGAATTTTCAAATTACAGAAAAGGATCTTAATGTTTACTTCTCCAGGTTTCCCTCTAAGATGAGGTTAGACCAAATGATGGATACTATGATTTTATCGGCCAATAACGCCAATTATGAACCTGTAAAAGTGAAAGCTAGTGTGCGTTGGGTAATGTTGCAGGCACCAGAGCGACTTACCTTAAAGGAAGATATTCAAACACCAGAATATTATACGCACAGCAGAGCAGATTTCATTAAAGCCTTTCCGTACCTCCAGTACAAAAATGAAGCAGATAAATCAACCTGGAAGGAACTGCCAACTAACATCAGTCAATCTGGAGTTAGTGAAGGCCGGGAAGTTATATTTCCAATTAACCGAAACCAGCTTAAGCCCGGTTTTTATAAAGTATATGTGGAAGCCATTTCAGAATTTAACGATACAGTTAAAACCAACCAAATACTTCGTTTATACGATAAAAAGCCAGAACCAATACTTGAAATAGAGGAATGGGTAATTACAGAAAACAATTATTTAAAACCAAAGCAGAACGCGGTGTTCAGACTGGCTGGTTTGCAGGGATCAACAATTCACTACGAAGTACAATATAAAGATTCAGTAATGGAGAGCGGGGTTGTAAAAGTTGGGCCAACTCAAACTACGTTGAATATCAATACTAAAGCGAGCTACCAGGGTAGTTATGCTGTTCAGTTTACCATGGTGCGGAATGGTGTTTTCATGGAAAGCATGCAGCAGATTTTTATTCAAGATGCTGATAAGCAATTGGAAGTTAAGTTCCTAAGTTTTCGAGATAAACTGGATCCCGGACAAAAGGAAACCTGGAAGCTAAAGATCAGCAGCAAAGCCGGGAATGCGCAAATGGCCGAGCTGGTTGCAACACTCTATGATGCATCTTTGGAGCAGTTTCGCCAAATGGATTGGGAGTATTATAACGGTGATTTTCAATATTATCAATACAGATGGGCATCTAGATTATCTGAAAAAGCCCATGGCTACCCGCTATGGTTTCTTACTATGAAATCTTCTTTTCTTGGTGTTCCTACGCGGGGGTACCAAAATTTGGATTATCGGGGATATGAGTATGGTGACCAAATCAATAGGGGATTTTCCAAGTACCTGTATAATATAGCGATAGAACAAGGAAAGCGGGATGTCATAGTAGGCAACAAAATCCTTAAAGCGTTGGAAAAAGGCAACAGTTACTATGGAATGGTAACTGATACGGGCGGATATGCGCTACGAGATATTGCTATATTTTTAAATGGCAAAGCGGTAACATCTACCAGTAAGTACGGACTATATAGCCTAATGGCTAAACCTGGAGATCGGATTACCATTAAAGGCATCGGCTTTACGCCCTACACCGTCAAATTAAATGCCCGTAAAAGACTGGATGTTACCCTTAAAGATGCCGGGAATCATTCGTCGGAGGTAGTGATAAGGGGCTATGTTAAACGCACGCGCGAAACGACCACGGGCTCAAGTTATATCGTTTCTGGTAAGGAAATTCAGGATGTTCCTGTTGGGAATGTCGAGCAATTACTGCAAGGTAAAGTTGCCGGTTTAAACATCCAGAACAACAGAATGCCAATGGAAGAAATAAAGATGAAACTGGGCAATAAGCTGATGAATATCGTTCCACGAACTAATTTTAGTGAAACGGCCTTCTTTTATCCTCAGCTTCTTACCAATGCTGCGGGTGAAATCAGTATAGAATTTACCATTCCGCAATCGTTAACCAGGTTTAAGATGATGGGCTTCGCCCATACCAAAGACTTGAGTACGCTTAAGTTTAGCAGAGAGTTGATCACCCAGAAGCAATTGTCTATTTCAGCTAATGCCCCAAGGTTTTTCCGGGAGGGAGATACCATCCTGCTAGCTGCCAAGCTCAATAACCTTTCAGGGAAAACATTAAAAGGAAACGCGGGCATAGAACTTAAAGATGCTATTAGTGGGAATACCATTAATATTTTTCAAAAAAATACAACAGCAACAAAGAAATTTGCTTTACCCAATGCAGGAAGTCAGGCCATCAGTTGGTCGCTTGTCATTCCAAAAGGCATCAGCGCAATCACCTATAAGGTAATCGCTGCATCTGGCAAATATACAGACGGGGAGGAGATGACCCTTCCAGTACTCAGCAATGCGATGCTGGTAACAGAAAGTATGACGCTAAATGTTAGGGGCAATGAACAAAAAACGTTTAATCTGGCCAAGCTGATAAACTCCGGAAGTTCGGCAACCATGCGCAACCATGCCTTAACGTTGGAGTTCACGTCCAACCCGGTATGGTATGCGGTACAATCGCTGCCTTATTTAATGGAATACCCGTATGAATGCGCAGAGCAAACCCTAAGCAAGTTTTATGCAAACAGTTTCGCAACAGGAATCATAAACAGTTCTCCAAAAATTAAGGAAGTATTTGATCAATGGAAGCAGCCTGGCAGCGAGGCACTGGTTTCTAAACTGGAGAAAAATCCGGAACTTAAATCAATCTTATTAGAAGAAACCCCATGGGTGAGGAATGCAAGAGATGACAATGAGCGGAAAAGGCGACTGGCGGTATTGTTTGATCTTGACAGGATGACCGATGAGCTTAAGCACAATTTCGATAAGCTGGAAGGTATGCAATACGCAGATGGAAGCTTCCCCTGGTTTAATGGAATGCCTGCAAACAGGTACATTACCCAGCAGATCGTGTTGGGGATGGCGCAATTGAAGTACTTGAAATTAGTTGATGAAAAAAGCTTCCCTAAATACAATGCCGTGCTCAATAAGGCATTCATTTGGCTGGACGATCAGTTTTCAAAAAACTATAAGCAAAAGAATATTAATTATAGCTACAACCTGCCTCTGCATTATTTGTATGCCAGAAGCTATAGCAAACAGGTAAACAATGGAGCCGAATTTTCAAAAGCACTGAATGCAACTATTAAAGACATTGAAAAGGACTGGCTGCAGATGAGCATTTACCAACAAGGCCTTTCTGCATTGGTATTGCATCGTTATGGTAAGCATGAAGATGCGTTAAAAATTGTAAACTCATTAAAAGAGCGTGCCGCACAAAGTGAAGAGATGGGTATGTACTGGCCAGAAAATAAAAGTGGCTGGTGGTGGTATCAAAGTGATATTGAAACCCAGGCATTGATGATTGAGGTATTTGATGAAGTTGCAAACGATAATTTATCTGTAGAGGAGATGAAAATCTGGTTATTGAAACGTAAGCAAACTACAGAATGGAAAACCACCAAGGCCACAACCGCTGCCTGCTATGCATTGCTAATGAGGGGTTACAACCTACTCAGTGAATCGGCAGCTCCAGAGATAACCATAGGTGGCAAAACAATTGCCCAGCTTAGAATTGATGAGCCAAAAAAGGAGGCAGGTACTGGCTATCAGAAATTTATTATTCCAGGTAAAGATGTAAAACCCGAAATGGGAAACATTGGTGTTAAAAACAACAATAAAACCATAGCCTGGGGAGGGGTATATTGGCAATATTTTGAACAGTTGGATAAAATTACCCCAGCGGCCACAGGTGTACAGATCAAGAAGGAATTATTTTTAAGGGTACAAACAGCAACAGGAGAGGTGCTAACCAGGTTAACGCCAACCAACATACTCAAAACCGGAGATCTAATAAAAGTAAGAATAGAGATCCGCTGCGATAGAGATATGGAATACCTCCACCTTAAAGATATGCGGTCGGCGGGTTTTGAGCCTGTTAATGTCATATCACAATACAAATACCAAGACGGGCTTGGATACTATGAAAGTACAAAAGACGCATCTACTAATTTCTTTATAGGCTATATGCCTAAGGGAACCTATGTGTTTGAATATCCATTAAGGGTAAACAATGCCGGTAATTTCTCTAACGGTATTACCACCTTGCAAAGCATGTATGCGCCTGAGTTTAGTACACATTCTGAAGGTATAAGGGTAACGGTAAAATAGTAGAAATTAACCCAATGCAATAATCTATCAATTTACTTAAATAGCTTAGTGAAATTAACCAAATTATTAATGCTCTTATTCCTGCTGCTCCCCCGGGTAGGATTCTCTCAAATACCCAGCGTGGAGCGCGAATATTTAACTGGCACCGCTATGGTTAAAGTTATTGTTTGTACCGATGATCTTAGCGTATTTGCAATATCATCAACCGGGAAGGTTTACTATAAGAAAGTTTATGATCTGGATTTTACGCCTTATGAACCTGCCAAAAACCTAGTAGTAACTGATTTGGCAGGCTATAAATATGATGAAATGTATTTCCTGGTGGCTCCTGATCTTATTTATGCTATTGTCAATAACATCCCACACCCCATAAAAGTACTGAATGTCGGCGTAACTAAAATCAACAACTTAGCCATTGTAAACGCAAAAAGAACGGACGCAGTGAAAGGTTATTATGGCAAAAATGATTTTCTGGCAGTGGCAACAAACAACGGCATGTACCCGATTTTTAGAGGAGATTTTTTGGCAAGCCAAAAATATGAACGCAACCCAGCTACACCTTCAACTGAGGGCAACTGGCGAATAACAAACTCAGGCTTTGAGCGGTTAGATTTTCAATACGATGACGCAAGCGCAGCTACCTGTTACCCAAATGCAAAGCATTCTTATCATGATCCAGCTTTCGCCACTACTACCTTGCCTGAAGATGCGCCATATTCATCAAAAGTGAATTGCACGCTATTCGAGAACGTATTCTACGGCGCAAGTATCAGTGATCGATTAAAATATTGGGGTACAGATGACGGTTTATTTTTAAAAATTATGGGTACCTGTGATGCTCCGATTGCCCATTTTTTACCAGGTTTAGTAGTCAACGATTTGGAAGAGCTGGAGCTTTTTAAGGGTATTTTAGATTATAGGGTTATCTATGCTGCAACAGATAAGGGACTTTACTATAGCCAGGGATCTGGGTTAAGCGGTTCAGAAACGCAGAACTTTATACCTGTGGAAGGCATTAAAGAAAAGGTTAGTAGCTTCGCTGTACAAGTTTACAGGCTTGGAGATGAGATAACGGACGAATCTATTAAGATATGCCAGCAAACCATTTGGGTGGCAACAGAAAATGGTATTACACAAATTAAGATATCAAATAGCCAAGGTATTGACGTTGGACTTCTGCTCCACTATCTTCCACTTCCAATGGGTGGTGATCGTAGCGCACCTGTTTGGAATTTTTGTGGAAATGAAACTGTCAATATTAAAATGAGTCTTAAGTATGTCGATCTGAGTAAGTATCTGATCAGATGGAGTGACAGGGGAGTATTTGTAGATGCATTACAAAACAAGACTTCTGTAGACGTACCCGCCGGAGAATGGAGGTGTCATGTCATTACGTTGTGCGAGGGCTCTGAAACGAAATCAAATATATGTTTCATTCGTAAAACTCCAGATTATACTGTACCAATTGTCGCCGTTGGCAGCTTGTACACCTGTCCTGGTGGTTCAGTAAAACTGAGTACTGATCCAATATATGTTGTTCAATGGCAAAAAGATGGAGTGAACATTCCTAATGCAAATTCTTCAGTTTATACAGCTACTGAAGCTGGAAAGTACAGAGCCACGGTATATATGTGTGGAGATCGCTATGCATTCTCTAAGGAAGTAGAAGTTTTTATGGAAAGTATTCCAACCGTTGCTATTGCCAGGAGCAGTACCCAATCGCTCTGCTATGGCGAATCTGTAAAACTAACAGCTCCTGTCTTAAATGGGGTCACTTACAAATGGAGTAGCGGAGAAACTACCAAAGAAATAGAAGTAAAAAAAACAGGAACGTATTATGTAACCGTATCTAGATCTGGTTGTAGTGAAGTCAGTAACGTAGAAAGTGTAACGGTTGCCGAGCCCATATTTAAAGAGTCAACCACCAATCTTAAAATTTGTACAGAACGGAATCAACAGCTAACGCTTACTGCGCCTTCAGGTTACCCCGTATACATTTGGAACGGTCAAAGAACCACAAGCAATACATTTGAGGTAACAATAGAAGGGCAATATGTATTAAGAATTGAAGATGCAGCAGCCTGCTCGGCAAGCATGACTTATGTAGTAGCTCCCGGCTGCACAGAACTTGATTTATCGAAAGCAATTGTTGCCAATGCTTTTAGTCCGAATGGGGATGGTGTAAACGACACCTGGGTGGTGCGAGGTCTTGATGACAATCCAGATGCCAAAATTACCATTTACAACAGGTACGGTATAGTGGTTTTCAAAGGCAACGGTAATAGCCTGATATGGGATGGAAAATACAATAACCAAACATTCCCCATCGGTACCTATTACTATAAAATATGGGATGCCAAAAGTTCCAAAGCAATCAAAGGATCAATAACGTTGATCAAATAAGGTTGCTATAGCACGCTGCTAAAAAATTCTATTACCTTTGCCGTTAAACACAAATGACAACGGATATCTTATCACACAAAACTAAAATTCATTTCAACATTTTGGATGGATTGAGGGGCATAGCTGCGGTTGCAGTAGTAATTTTTCATTTTATGGAATTTGCCGTTCCTGATTATCACAATAATTTCATAGCACATGCGTACCTGGCTGTCGACTTCTTTTTTTGCCTTTCTGGTTTCGTTATCGCGTATGCGTATGATGGGAAGCTGGCGAAGTTAGGAACTGGGTCCTTCTTTAAACTGCGGTTAATTCGTTTACATCCTCTGGTGATTATAGGTTCAGTAATTGGAGTTTTGGGCTTTGTCTTTGATCCTTTCAGTAATCTGCAGGAAGTTTACGGTATGAGTAAAACCTTTATCATGTTCATCACATCCTGCCTGATGATTCCTTACCCCTTAGTTACCCAACGCTACTTCAATCTTTTCCATTTAAATC
>JANXVH010000172.1 GCA_025351765.1 Pedobacter sp. | reverse complement strand
TTCCAGTTCAAACAAGTAACGCTGTATACTACTCGGGGCTATCCTGAATGCCGAACGGATCTCTTTACTGTAAAAGCTTTCCGTATCCTGTTCTTTAAGGTAGCTTTTCAGTTTTTCAAAGAAGATCCGGCAGGCATCGTTTAACTCGTCGCTCTTTTTAAGCAAGGTGGTTTCCAGTAAGCTAAAGGCCAGTTCTACATCGGCCGGCGTGGTTTCTATATATTGTTCGCCGGTCGCTGCATCGGTTTTCAGTTCCCGCTGGTACTGGTGGTAATAGGTAACCGTTTCGGTGAACAGCAATAACAGCAGCATGGTGCGCCTGGGTTTAAACACGTCATCAGGCAGTTTGAGGTAAGTGGCAAATGGGTTTTTAACCGTTACCGGCTTTAACAGGCGTTGTACATTTTTGATCTGCTCTTTGATCTGCCGCTGCTCGTACTGGTCGATATGCCCGGCGCTCAACTGCCGCTGGTATTCCATAATCCGCTGGTCTTGCTCATTACTCGTATCCATATACAGCAATATGCACCTGTTCGCGTTATCTTCATACAGCTGCTCCCTGGTGGTGCAGCCGCTTACGCAAACAGGGCCTTCCACATCTAAGGTTACCGTTTTCAGGTTGCCTTTGCTGTCTTTAAGGGTTACCGTCTTTGATATTTTTCTTTTGCTTTGCAGTTCTCTCAATGGGTACAGCACGCTTTCGGCACCGTCCAGGTCTTCAATCAATAACAGTTTGTGTTTCAGTTCTTCTTTGCCGAAGTAATAAAACGCATTGGTGGAAAGCGTGGTAATTTCCAGCTTATCCTCTTCCGGCATCAGGTCACTTACTTTTTCCTGTAACCAGGTTTTGCCGGTGCCACTAGCGCCCAGGCACATCAGGTGTAACGGCGTATGCCGTTTTCTGCTTGTATAGGTCAAATAGGCGATCAGGCTGTTGGTTTCTTCGCCGATGATTCCGCTTGCTGCGATATGCTGTTTTGTCCTTTGTAACAAGTCCGGGGATTTCAGGTAAGTTAAGGCGGCTTTGCGTTCGGCATCGCTGAGCGTTCGTTTTTCCGGCTGTTTGGGTTTCATCGCTTCCAGGCGTTCCGCCCGGTAGTTTTCTAATACGGTCGTTAGCTGGCTAATGGCCGTGCTGATCTCATTGGTGCTCATGTCCAGCGCCTCCGCTGATTTCCCAATCAGCTGCTCCGTTTGGATACTGTTGTATAAATCAAGGTTATGGCGGAAAGCATTTTGCTTATTATCCGTACTGATCAGCTTTAACGTTACTTTCAAACGGTCTAAGCCGGTTAGCTTGATACCGCCTAAGATGGTAATGTGTAGTTTGCCGTCCAGATAGAGGAGTAATTCAGGGTTGTCAGTATGCAGTTTAGCCATGTTGAAAAATAATTGCATGAGAACTATGCTGCACAAAAGTAAACAATGATTTGTTTTTAACAAGAGAACGATTATTTTATTTATTAACTTTTGTTCTCTACATTTGATATAATCAATAGCGTTAAGCACGCTTTTGTGCATTATCATGAACATTGGCGACAAGATTACGGCATTACGTAAAGCAAAAAAGCTATCACAGGCCGACCTGGCTAAGGAAGCGGGCGTGTCCCGCGAGATCATCGGGCGGTATGAACGGGGCGAGGTTTCCCCCTCGGTTGACGTGGCTAAAAAGATTGCAGATGCTTTGGAGGTATCTTTGGATTATCTGGCCGGCGGTAGCGATAAGGCCGCTTTTGATAAGCAGACCTTAAAGCTTATCGATGAGATCGAAGAACTCGAACCTTCCGTTAAAGATAAACTCATATTCCTGGCTAATGCCATTATACGCGATGCGAAAACCGGTAAAGCTTACGCCCATTAATATCACTGCATGACTAAAGAACAACAATTTTGGGATTGGTTTAAAGCAAATGAAGCTAAGTTTTTCTTCCTTAATCAGATTAATGACGATGATGAGAAAGAAAGGCTTTTGGATGATTTTCTTTCTCATTTACACGAATATTGCGACCATTTATTTTTTGAAGTAGGTGGTCTTCCAGATGAAAAGCAGGATTTGATTATTACGGCAGAAGGCAACATAGATTTCTTTGAAAAAGTTGAAGCACTTGTGATAAAAGCTCCTCTGTTAGAATACTGGAATGTAATTGCTTTTAAACCACCTGTTAAAGGTAGTATTATAGAATATAATGGTATTAAACTAAATTCGGAAACGATGTATTTTACTTCTTTGGGTTATGATACATCCCAGAAAATTGGTTTAAGAATATATATAGATAACTATAACTCAACTAAAATAAAAGATTTTTTAACTGCTGCATACTTAATTTTAGATAATATCCTTGGAGAAAAGTCAAATGCCAAAGATATCGGTTATGTGGAGACAGAAAGTTTGCCTTCAATTTCTGAAAGAGAAAAGTTAATAGAACTAAATAAACTTCCCCGATATATTAAATGGAAGAGGTCGAAACTCAATATTTAAACAATTGAAAGACTTCTTATTTGTTGCATAGTATGCGAAAAATGTTTTTTGTTGGAGAATCCGGCATATTCAAGACCTATACAAGGCGTGATATCACCATCAACCACATCAGTACCAACAAATCTAAAAGATTTTAGCGATTTTATTTTTCTTATGAATTTTATAGATAATAAAGCTCCCGCATCATTATAAGCTAATGTATTTAAATGTTGAAGTTGGATCACATAATCATGATTTTTTATCGACTTACAATGATCAAAGAGTAAAGAAACTAAAGTTAAACGAGATGTAGCATTTAACGTATTTTCAATAAGCCTACTTTCTTTTTTACTAATCACTTTGAACACGAAATACATAGCATTGCGGGCAAGCTTCTGCATATACGCTACGTCAATGGCTTAACCGAAAACTAATGCGCTTCGCGGTTGTCAGGTGTCGGTCAACGCGGTGAAGCGATGGGAGCGAGGGACATGTGTTTCGCAGCCCAGGATGAAAAAATTGATTGAGAAAGTATTGCATTACGCAAATCAAGTGCATCAAACTTCGGGTATAGCGCTATAATGTATCGGTTTTTTACTGCTTTGAATTGGGGTCGTTAACGCGTATACCCGATGCGGTAAGCAGATTATCGACATCGCTTTCAAACAGGTACTGCTCCAAATTTCCCATAAGTAGCTCGTCCCCTGGCACAAACTGTTTCATTTGTGCTATGAGCATCTTGGTGATCGCTTGTTGGGCATGCAACTTGTCCTCAATTTCTTTTTGCTGTTTGGTATTTACGCATGAGTAACTCTCATTGATTGAAGCGAGTGTGCGTAGTATGGCGTCAAGTTTTAATATAGCTGCCAGGAGGACCGCGTGCTTTGGGGTAAGAGGTATCATACAGTATCGATTGGTTTGCGGTGGCAATATGACAAGAAATATTGAAATACGTAAAATTTTTGATGCAATCGCTCAACTTAAATTATATCCATGCGTACAACGGGCAATATATGCCCCACCTCAAGCAGAAAAAACTATGATGCTGTCCATGCTCTGGCATTGCGGCTGCAAGCGATCAGCCCTCACGATTACACTTCGTCCAGCCATCGCAGGAAATGTTTTCTACAGCTCCCGCAGTAAAATTTATGAATCGGCAGGAATAAGAAGAAATTGCGCGCCAACCAGCTTCTTTGAACCTTTTCGGTGGCTATACGCGAGCACGTGACGCATGAAATATTGGAAATGTCGATCATGTACGATCCAGTGCAATTTAGTTGCCAAAATGTTCAAGGCATGGCCCCACTTACCAAGCCACAGTCGCTTAACGTGCTACATCCACCTGCTAGCGTCCTAAAACCCAGTGGCGGCGATGGCAGCGAAAACACTTATACCGCCTCACTGGCAGCCAAAAGAGGAACATTTTCATTAACAAATGCCTGGGGATTCTTTGCCAATCACTGCGATTTGTACCGCAACTGCAATATGCTGAGTATGATTTAGTCTGAGGGGTCTCTGTTGTCACCGGTATTTATATTAAGTTAGTCCCACGCCCCAGATATGCAATTGGCATTCAAATTAGCTAAAAGGGGCATTAGCCAGCATTGATAAGAGATGAATAATATAAAAGCCCATGCCTCGCGCTGGGCTTTTAAAACCTAAACCTTATCACAATTGAAGATCAGGGAAGATCGACTAATGATAATGCGAAGATAATATTTTACTATTAAATTATCTTTTTTAGTTATAAATAAAATTGGTTCGAGAAAGTATTGGCTATCATTGGATCGTGGCTTGTTAGGAAGATACTTGGCATCAGGCACAATTGCTCATGCTCTTATGCCGCATGCTCACTACCGATCTTCACAAAAAACGGCCCGCGATATGCGGGCCAGGTTCTTTACCCCGCCGTACACGGACAATCGCCACGCTATATCGACGAATGGGGATTTTCTCACCCGTTGAGAGAGTCCCGAATGCGGCAGCATTCGCTTTGCACCCACCTATTTACAGCGACGGCCTCGACCTGCGACAGGATGTGATACGCCGCGACCTGGGAAACCAGCACCGTTCTCGGGAGCTTCGGAGGGGCAACAAAAAAGGGAATGCCGTGGGGGTTGATTGTGCATAGGGTCTCTCCCGCCGTCTTTTCAAACCGCTCGAACTTAGCCGCGTTGTCGCCCGTGGCAAGAAAGGCTTCGAGCGTGGTATTCGCGCAGGAGAGCAGCTCGTTGGCATGGAGATACAGGTGACGTTGACCCCATAGAGCGTCACCATGCAATCGAGGTACATTCGGGGATAGCTGACAAGGCGCATGCGTGAAGATACGTGGTAATTAGGATGGCGAGCAAACTTTCCTACTTCAATTTGGCGTGACGAAATGGATGTCTAGCTCCGTCAGCATGTCCTCGATTCCAATCTCAAACAGCCGGTTGTTCAGGTATGCGGCGAGATTGTCGTCATCGACGGACATTTTTATCAGCAGCGGTATTAGCCCGTTGACAGCCGCTTTTTGAGCTGCAAGTTTTGACACCAGTTCCTCCCGCTGCCGTTCGGAGAAACATGGATAGTTCTTGCTCGAAAGTGATGCCCGTTGCAGCAGCGTTTCAAGCTCGAGCACCATCACGACCAGGATTGCTTGTTTCGCATTAATCATTACGGCAATAATACGCAAAATTGAAGAAAGCGGCGGGGTGTATGCAGGAAATGTAGCGATTTGTCAGGCATGAAACTATTGCCGGCACATGCCTGAACCTGAAGCTAGCGTGCAAAAAGCCCGTGGCTGAGCGGGGCTTTTAAATTGCGAGATATTGATAAGTAATCATTTGAACCTACGGTCAAGTTTAAGCATTCCTTGTCATACCGACGGCGCATGAGAATGAGTAAATGTTGCTGACATAAAAGTGCGAGCGCGTAATTGCAACCAGTCACGTAACAGTGGCGGCTCCATGAAAATGGATCGGCTACCTAACGTCCAGAAAAAGACTAAGGGGGTGACATTATCAGCCGCCGCCATTTGGCTCACCGTATTTTGCAATTATCCCGGTCGATTTATCCGTAATCTGCCTGATGATGTCATCCAATTCATTAGCTGATAAGTTGAGGAATTGGATGATCTCGGCACGCTCCTTATCATCTGTTGCGTTTGGCAGCATCGGCAGCAGGCCCATGATGCGGGCCAATGGCGCACGCACCAGATGTGATTGCATCCAGGAAATTTCGCGGAAAGTCTTATTCTGATCCTCTATAGACCGCAGGTATAATTTCCTGGCCGTTACGTCCCGTCCGGTAATGCAGGCCCCGACTATGCGCTGCTCTTCCCAGACCGGATTGATGGTGTACCGTATCCATTGAACCTTGCTATTCGTGCGGAACATCCGGTCATAATCAACGGTTTCACCGCTATAAACCTGGGCAATGATCTTTTTAAAATAGCTCATGCGTGAGGTCTCCACGTAATCAAAAATACTACAACCGACCTTAAAGGAACTTTGATCTCTATTGAATTTCATAGACTCCGAAGCTTTTGGGTTAAATAATTTAACCCGGTACTGTTTGTCTAATAAAACAAAGCCGTCAATAGCATTGTCAAACAAGGCGCGGAGGTTAGACTCTGATTCTTTAACTTTCAGGTTGGCATCGTATAATTCCAGCTGATGTTCCAACTGGGTGGTAATATCTGTCGCCTGTACAAGTCGGACCTGACGCCCTTCCAGGCTCAATAAATTACTTTCAACATTGACGTATATCATATCGCCGTTCTTCTTCAGGTGCTGCGAAACACCGCCGTAATATTTGCCTGATAATTTATTTGCGCGAACCAATTCTTCTGTCTGACGGACAGCTTCCGTTTGTCTGATATCCATGATCGTCATGGCCAGAAATTCTTCCCTGGTATAGCCATAATGTTCGGTCGCGGCCTCATTTACATCCAGGAATTTAAAGGTGTCGGTATCGAACAACCACATCGACAGCGGGCTTTTGTTAAATATTTGAAGGTAGCGTTGCTGCAAATGGGTTTTGTCGACTATGGTCGATTGGAGACTCTGAAAGATTTTGTCGATAAGTAAGACGATAACGGTGCTCGCAAAGAGGAGATTTACGCTGAATGCGATCCATTTTCCCGCGCTGTATTCGGTTATCAGCGCAGAATTGAACAGTTTAAAGCCAATAATAAAGGCGAAGGCACCTAACAGGGCGGCGTTTGACAATATGGAAAAGTAAGCGTAGCGTATGGAAAAAATCAAAGCTGACAGCATGGTAATAAAAAAAAGATAAAAGACCCCGGGGCCAAGGTATCCGAGTGTGTTGATCAGGAAAATGGCCAGGACATAGAAAATAGTAATCACGCCAATCTTCCGGTAACGCACTTTGATCTTTGGCGCGAAAGTGATCAAAATGATCAGGCCAAAGCAGATTGTATCTACTACTGCGATCAGGACGAACCCGTCTTTTAACGCCATGAATACACCTGGTAACAGCGCTACCAGGCTTATGGGAAGGCAATATATCAGGAAATTACAAAATAACCGGTCCTGCCAGTAACGCAGTTCTCTATCATCGTTTGCCGAATAATCAGAAATGTTAGCCCGGATAAAGGATGCATATTGCAACAATTTTTTTTTCATAGCGCTGACATCTAGAAATACTTGTCGTTGAGCTTGTCAGGTCTAATGCCTTCATGAGCCCCATTGCTAACTTAATCAAATGTTCCGGTATAATGCCGGCCAAAAAGTGTTTTAAATTTGATAAAAATGGATGACAGAAACAGGCGACTTGATAACACACTGTAGGGTCTGATTCCACCATATAAACTATGTCGACTTACCTTAGCTGCTGAACCTGAATTATATGCATTGCTTAAAACTAAGTTTGAGCTACTCATTTTAGGAATTTGGATAGATGGGGTTGGTCATTTGATGGTTTAATAATCAATTCTGCGTTGATGTTGTTGGTCTATCCGGTTTAGCATCCCTGTGAGAACATTTCTTTCAAAGAGCAAAGTAGTTAAAAAGCCTAACGTCCCGCAATATAATCCAAATCCGCAGACTTTCGGTGAGCATATTAGAAAGAAACGGATACAAAGCCAACTACCTCAAAAACTTATTGCCGACCAATTAGGGGTTGACGAAAACACCGTGACCGGCTGGGAGCTGGAGCGCAACCAGCCCTTAATGAAGTACTATCCCGCAATCATTGCATTTCTCGGCTATTACCCATTCAATCACGAAACGGACAGCGTTGCAGGAAAGCTAAAGCAGATACGCCATTATCACGGGCTAACCTTTAAAGAATGTGCAAAACGATTGTCTATTTCAGTTGATGCAGCAATGCGCTGGGAACGCGGCAAGCCTATAGCTTACCCATCTACAAAACAATTGATCGAAGCCGTATGGCAATCACTACCAAGTCAACTTATTCAACACCCTTTATAGGGTGTTTTTTCATTGGTTACAAGCTTGAATTTTGGAACAAAATTTGTTTTAGGGCCGGCATGGAACATAGTTATTGTATCAATTTGGTTGCGAGATGGAGAACTTCACTATAACAATGCCAATAGGTAATGATGTGCATCACTATGAGGTTATGGCACATCGGTTACAAGATGGAATTACACGAGTAATTGATGTTATATGCAACGGTGTTGTGGTTATGACTTGTCAAAGTATTGCAGGAAAGACACCGACTATAATTAACTATTCGACACAGCTTGATAATACGATCGTTGGCCATTTACTTAATATTATTTCCAGCAACAACTAACTTCGCTTCGTAGAATGATAATTGATTGTTATAGTATTGAAAAGCGTGTTCGATGACTGGCTAAATTTTGTCGCCGTATAAAAAATAAGCCCACCAAAGATGGAGGGCTTACAGTAACTATTGCGGGGGTATTAATGTTTAACGCAGTGCTTCAAAGATACCATTCTCTGCTTAGAGAACGAAAAATAGTTGTTACGATAATGTTATCATTGCCTTTGATTCAAAGGATTCTGTCACGCATCTTGATACCACCTAAAAAGGTTCGTCGTGCATGAGGGACAGTAATATTTGCGAATGGGCAAAAAGAGAAAGAAATTCCGGGCTATCCAGTTTCGCTGTACCTCTTGCAATTGCTCATGGTTACACTTCTTGCACCGTACGTTAAAAGTATCAATCATTACAAAGCCAGTGCAAACTAAAAGCCACAATACAAACGCGTTATTCGTTTAGGTTGCATTACCTCTTCGAAATGTGAGGCGTATACCCTTATTCCAATATTTTTCTAAGGTAATGGTGCCGATTACGGCAATGACGTTAAGTACTATGTTGAATGTTTTATCTTTCATAGTAGTCTACATTTTGATTAGAGCGTAAGGAATAGGTTATGTAAGTTGGGTATTGTGTTCTACGACCGGGGTGCTATTCTACCACTTAAACAAGTGGTAGTCTGGTTTCTATTACTACAATTTAAACCATTCAGATTTGTTGGTTGAGGCGATCAAAGAGCTTGCTAAGCATCAGCACATTTCTAAAGATGAGTTATTTGAAGTTCAGGTTGCCGGATTGTTTTTCGACGTCTCCAGATTGGAGTATTGGGAAGACCGAGATGGTGGAAAAGCGACTATAGGCAGTTTGATAAAAGAAAGCGGGGTGGAAGAGGTTCATATCGAGCAAATTCTAAATTTACTTCCCGCAGATTATTCAAAAAATCCACCATTTACCTTACAGGAACAGATCTTATCAGATGCTTTGCGTTTCCAGTGGACAAAAAAATCATTTAACCTTTGGACAGAAGCATTACGTAAAGACACGGAATTCATGGAAGGGCGTGAAATTCCGGTCGGCGAATGGTTAAAGCAGGTGATGGTGTTTATGCAGACAATCATTATTATACGAACCAAAGTAAAGGTGAGCTGCGGAAAAAACGAAAGAATTTGGAGTTATTAGAGGAACAGATCAAAATCATAGAACATCAAAACAAAGTTTCCCATGAACATCATACCCACCATGGGGCAAGGATAAAGGATACCGAAAAACCGGATAAGGGGATTGAAACTATGTTTAGGGTAGCAACTTCTAATAACCAGCGCCTTACTAGTTTAGGTGACAACAAGGCACATATACTGATAACGGTCAATTCAATTATCCTATCGGCAATAATCAGCTTATTATTACGCAAACTCGATGACAGCAGCTATCTTATATATCCGACATTTACTTTGCTTGCGGTAAGTTTGTTTTCCATGATTTTCGCGATTTTGGCTACACGCCCGACCATACCGGGAGGCCGGGTTAATGATGAAGAGCCAGATGCTCTTTCCGCAAATCTTTTATTTTTTGGTAACTTTTACCGGATGACTCTAGCTGATTATACAAATGGTATGTTCAGGCTAATGGATGACAAAAAAATATTATATAAAAGCCTTATTAAAGATGTGTATGGCCAGGGGATTGTGCTGGGTAAGAAATACCTTATGCTAAGAGTGGCATACAATATCTTTATGTTCGGCCTAATCATCTCCGTAGTTACTTTTTTTATCATGTTTTTCCAGCATACACCTGTTGTTCAGGCCTGTATACCTAAGTCTCCCTCACGCTAAGTCGAAGGAGCTTCAATACCTGCATCATTTAAATCTGTAAACAAAAATAAATTGAATAAGTCATGATCGCTATTTATTACACGCCTGTTACCACCGAAATTGAAAGCTGGAAATCAAGGCTCGATGCAACATTTACAAAATATGAAGCGGTTTTAAGCTATGATAAGCCAGTCCCGATGATTGTTGACGGTATAGCAGTAATTGAAGGGAAAAGTGCTATCGAAGAATATATAGCCAATTGTGAAAATTTTTTCGCCGGATGGTATGAAGACCGTTGCGACAAACATGATTTTTTTCCGGAAACTGATGCCTGATCTACTAAATGGGTTGTGTTAATTTCTCGTTTGCCATACAGCCTAAATCAATGAATTGACTATTGTAGCAGTATACGTGAATGGTGTTGAACGATAAGCCGGATCAAAATTTCCGACTGCTACACCTTTAAAAATTCTGACCGTTGCCTTCGGCCCGGGCTATTTACTCCAATCTTTTTCAAAGGATTTTCATTGCTATCCCTAACGGAGTTTTCGTTGGGGATTTTTTTTGATGAACGTATTTTAAACGAAACGGGTAAAAAGCGCAGCTAAGTTCGTGCCCGAAACCCCAGGCGTACGAAAAAAGACTACGGCATAATTCAGGCGCTCGTTCCTCTCGTCTTCAGCCTCCGGCACTTATTCCGTTTCCTTTTGTCTCCCGCCACGGGCACTATTTATTGCTTTCTTTTTTCCCTTTTTCTTTTAAAAATACACACAGACAAACGGACAAGAGAGAAGAATTAAACAATTAATAGTTCATTAAAAACAAAAATGTTATGGAAATCATCACAGGCAGATTAACCGCAGATTCAGAGGTTAAGAAATTACAAAACGACAAAAAGGTAACCAATTTCAGGTTAGCCATCAATTACCGTTACCGCAGGAACGGAGAAACCGCAGAGGACACCACTTACGTGGATTGTGCCTACTGGCTCAATCCAGGGGTAGCCAAATTTTTGACCAAAGGTACACAGGTGCAATTGTATGGCAGGTTAGGGGTTAATGCATGGATGAATGCCAACAACGAGGCAAAAGCTATCATCACTTTTCATGTGAATGATTTAACTCTATTGGGAAAGGCCGGTAATGCGGGGGATGGGAAAGCTGGTAAACCTGCTAAGAAAACCAAAGCGGTGGATACCGATGTGACTGGCTCCGGCGATGATGACCTTCCTTTCTAAAAGCTTATCGGCATGCAGGATAAGCCTTAAACCTGCTATTATTAATTAATAAATAAGTTTAATATGGCAAACTGGTGTAGCAACAGGGTAGAATTTAAAGGAAGCATAGCGCAGTTATCGGAACTGGCGGAATTGTTCAACGACATGGCGGAAAGGGAAAAAAGCAGCGGGGCAGGTCAGCTTCCCGGTTTCGTGACCGCTGAAACAGGTTACCTGTTCGATATCCGGTGGGAGGAAGATGTACTTTATTATGAGACACGGTGGGTGCCGAATATCAGTGTAATGAAGCATATTGCTATTTATACCGACACTTCATTCATCATGCAGTATTGCGAAATGGGAAACCTTATTTATGGTCAGGCAAGTTTCGATGATGGTAAGTTTTCAGATATCGTGCTTGAAATCGAAGATTTTGACCAGTACTGCTATAGTTTCGATACGGAAACTTACCTATTCGAGGGGATGGAATACGAGATTCTCGACGAAATACTGGATATCCTGCTCGAAAGGAAAAGAACAATCTCCATGCTGAAAAACGAAAATAACATCAGTTAATCATTAACACAAGGGCAAGCCCGCCTACAACACACACACATGAGCATATTATCCAGTAAAACCGAAAGACGGGCTTTAAAAGTAATAGCCAATACGCTCCGCTTTTTCGGCCATACTGACCTTTTGCTGATGAACGCAGAAGACGCCTATAAGGTAAGAGAAGCGGAAAATACACTAAGGTCAATTATCGAAAACAACGGTTATACCACCCGGTACAAAAAGGGTAGGGGAACTATATTATTAAAGAACAGGAAAAATAAACAACAAAATGAAAACGAACTTTTTTGAACATATCACAGGTTTGGGCATCACTGCCGACCTGAAAATAGCAATGAGCTTTGGGGCAACAAGAAACTTGGTGGTATCGGTGATGGTCGTCAATGATAAATCGTCTGACAAAGCAGGAAAAATTATTCAGCCCATGATTTTAAGAGGAAATGCCGGGGAAATGGATGAGGGTTTTTTTGACGCTGTCAGCACTCCCTTAAAGCAAACCTCCCAATTATTTGCCAATATGGATGCTTACCAAAAGGGACTGGACGATGCCAAACTGGCCTCTAAACAGGAACAGGACAAAAAGAACAAGAATGGCAAGGCCAAAACAGGGGCGGAGGAAAGTGATGAGGATAATGAATCAAATAGCGAAAACCTGTTCAGCAATAAACAGGCGGAGGAGCAGCAGAAAGCGGATAAGAAAAAAGCTTACGATGAGACCATGCTGCAAATCGCTGAACTGGCCAAAGCTTTTAAGTATGCGGACGCTATCGCATTACTTCCATCGGTTGACGAGTACCCCGAAAAGCTAAAGGAACTGAAAGAAAAAGCGGATGAACTGGCCAAGCGCAAAAAAATATATGATACCATCAGCCAGGATTTATAAAACTTAAACCTACCAAACATGATAGTAAATACATTAAGCAGGATATTTCTGCATAAGGATAACGGGCAGGATGTCCGTTTGGCCGACCCCGGTGCTGATTTCAGTACGGTCGCTGTACTGAACTTTTATGCCAATACTTATCCCATCCTGACCACCGCCAAAATCACCGGCCCGGAGATTAAGGACGATGAGGTGCAGTACCGCTTTGAAACAACGATGGGGACAAAGGGATGAACGGGAAAGTCAAAGTAAACCGGAATATCAAAATAGAAAAGGAAACAGACCAATGGAGAATACAGCAATCATTCGGGGCGTTCGTCGCCAAACTCAACAGGTTGCCGGACGCAGGGGAGGTACAGCGCAACGCCTTGCGAAGCGCACCTCCGGGAATAGCCGGAATGGTTTTCTGAACCATTGTTTCCTGCCGTTTTGGGTGTTTAAAGGTAATAGGGGAAGGGCGGAAATGGAATATTTCCGCTCCCTCTCTCATATCTGCTCGTACTATAATCTCCACGTACCTGATGTATCTTCTCTTACTTTTCCACAGAATATTTTCAGTTCATGGGAAAACGTAGCCGGACAAATCAAAGCCATCGACAAAAAAATGGATTGTATCATCGTGCAGGATGTTGACCACGTAGCAACACTGGCAACCCTGAAACGATTGAACACGGGAAGTACCTTATTCTATGTGCCGGTAAGGCCGTTATGGCATTGGGGACAGGTGGCTGAACAACAGCCAATAGCTGAACTGGTTACCGCCCTGTTCGCTTACCTATACCAGGTCGTCAAAATACCGTTTTATGCGGAGGACAGCAGTTACCTCAAATACCAGTATGACACCTTGTTTGAATGGGTCACCGAGCAAATGGACGAGGACGATGAAGATGAAAAAGAGTTTAAAGAACTGGAACTGGATACGCTCTACCTCATGCAAAATGCGGGCATACATATTCTAAGATCAATCAATAATCCCCATTGGATGGGACGCATGGAAAGTGTGGTCATTGCCTACACCGATTTACCGGAAAAGGATTTGGAATGGGCGCTTTTAGCGATTGATTTTCTCCAATTGTATCAGCAGTATCCTGACCGCTCTGTTTTTGACCACATCCGGCCTGACCTCTACCATCCCGAAGAAGAGGATCGTATCCGGGCAGAGCAATACATTTCTTTCTATTGGAGCGGAAACGATTGCTTTACCGATACCCTCGACGATTTGATCAATACGAATTTTCAGGAAATAGCCGTCATGGATGAACCCATAGCGGTGCAATTGTTCGATACCATGAACGAAACAGTACCGGAAGATTTTGACTTCGAGACCCGGCTGTTCGACCTTATCAATAAATTATCAACCCTTTTACACCAGTACGACCATGAAGAACGTGAGCCAACAGTTTAACGACCAGTACCTTCCTATCAAAGCATTATTGATATACCAATCGGTTGGGCAGGAGGAAGATAGTAATTACCATCACAGGGAAAGCGGGCAGGAAATTTACGTCGAAAGCTATGATATCGGGAAACAGGGTAACCCCATCAACGCGCATCCGCTCACCATTCCTGAAATGCAATCCCTTAACGAATTATTGCAAAGTACGCAGGAACTGAAAGGTGCCTATTTGAAAAGCAGGGGCTTACTGCCCGGTAAAGTGATATATATCAACCCGCTGACCAATGGCTTTGCGCTATGGTATACCCCACCGCAAGAAATGAATTTGTTTTTTGTGGACAGCCTTGGCATCCCGTCAGGTAAAGCGCATATCCCGGCTATGGTATGGAAAGCCTCCAAAGACAGGCTCGACGTGTTTGCTGTAAAAGGGAAAAGCAAGCCGACTACTAAAACGTCCCTCTATCATGCGCCTTATTTTAATATCCATATGAACGGCAACGTTTGCATGGGGACAGTCGTGATCAATATCGACAGCAACACCGCCCTTGAAGATTTTATGGCGCAATGGGAAAGCTATTTCTTTAACAGTTATTTCAGCCATACCATCCACAATAACAGCACTACCAAAATAAGTATTGTACAGCTTTGGCAGGATCAGTTTGCTACAGGCAGGGACTTTCCGCAGGAAGTTTTAGTCAAATCAAATACCTCATTAAACCATCTTATCCGATGAAAAATCTCAAAAACCAAATAGCAGTTAAACCTGCCGTGCATATCGTTGAAAAAGAATTGTTACAACCTTATAACCCCGTTTCGATTAACCTCATTGGGGCAGGGGGGACCGGAAGCCAGTTGCTGACCGCCCTCGGACGCATGAACCACGCTCTTGTCGCCCTAAACCATCCCGGCCTGATGGTGACCTTATTTGATGATGATAGGGTAGATAGGGCAAACCTCGGCAGGCAGCTTTTTACCACCGCTGAATTAGGGTTATATAAGTCGGTCGCACTGGTTAACCGTATCAACCGTTTCTTCGGCACGAACTGGAAAGCAGTGGCCGAAAAATATGATAAGGATTATTGTTCTTTGGAAAAGGGAGTAGCGACTATGACCATTTCCTGCGTGGACACCGTGAACACCCGTTTTGAAATAGCGGAGATATTGGAAACGTATCACCGTCATATGCCAAACCACCGCAACCGGCCAGTTTATTGGATGGATTTTGGGAACAGCAGGGATACAGGTCAGGTGGTGATCTCTACCATCGGTAAGGTCAAGCAGCCGGAATCTAAAAGGTTTAACCCTGTCGGGCAATTGCCATTCGTTACCGAGGAATTTAAAGAATTGTTGCTACAGTCGGAAAAGACGGACAATACGCCATCCTGTTCTTTGGCGGAAGCCCTGACCAAACAGGATTTGTTCATCAATTCTGCGTTGGCCAATCTTGGCGCTTCCCTGTTATGGTCTTTGTTCCGGGAGGGCATGCTGTTCAACCGAGGCTTTTTTCTCAATCTCAAAGAGTTCAGGACACAACCGCTCAAAGTGGCTTAATTTTAGATGCAATGGAAATTATAGATATAAACGGCAAGGTCATACAAGTGACCGATCCAAAACTGGCTCTTTTACAGGCTGATGATTACCGGCACTACCCCACACTGATCCTGCTTTTGCAGCAAAAGATGAAGTGTTGGCAACTTATTGGGGTGATACTTATCAAAAGCTATTATTATTGGAACTACAAACCGCACAATGATACATTTTACACAGGGTAATTTATTGAAAAGTAATGCCAGGGCTTTGGTCAATACGGTAAATACCGTAGGTGTTATGGGAAAGGGGATAGCCCTGCAATTCAAAAATACTTTTCCGCTGAATTATAAATTATACCAGGATGCCTGTAAGAACGGCAAACTGATTACTGGACAGTTATTAGTGGTCAACGAAAACGATCTTTTACGTGGTGAAAAGACCATCGTCAATTTCCCGACCAAGCAGCATTGGAAGCACCCGTCCACCTACGAATATATTGAATCAGGATTAATTACGCTTCGTGAATTTTTGATCCAGCATCCCGTGGAAAGTCTTGCTATGCCGGCTTTGGGCTGTGGGAATGGTGGGTTGGATTGGGGAGTGGTCAAACCCATGATCGTGGATTACCTGTCTGCAATTGATATGGAAATATCAGTATATGAGCCGCTTTAGTTGTTTGAAATAGCCCGGCGGCCACGGCGTAGCCGTGGCCCTTTCGCCGCCTGTTTATGTTGAGTTTTGAGGATCGGTAACCAGCCGGCGCTTTGTCGGAGAAGGAAGTGATTTTTACAATTCCAGGGAAGTATAAATGATTAATTTTGAGCTTTGGTTCGTGTGGAAAACTCCTGGAATTGTCTTCAACACTTCAATACAGAAATACGTCTTCATTTTACCGGCGGAGGTTTGTGAGTGGCTATTGCAAGACATGAGGAACCCGAGGGATAGCGGCTTTGTCATGCGCAAATGGCCAAGCTGGAAGAATTTCGTAAATTACTTTTGGAACTTAGCCTAACGACGGAGGCGATGCGGGAAGCCATTAAACAGGCCAAAGTATAAGGTTTCCCTGGCCTTACTGGCCAATTATTTTCATTACGTTACAATCTCAAAGACGCGTCATTAGCCGAAGCGCTTTTCTGTTTTTTGACGTTTTATGCTAATTGAACGAAGTGAAGCATCGGACCCGGGTATTCCCGGCGAGCAGTTTTGGTAATACCAAAACATGGCTTGCTTTAAACTACTACTTGTACGTATATTGAGAAAGCGAATTTAATTCGTACAGGATCATGAATGTCATCTAAGCATATTTTGCAAGCATCAGAATATCACGTATGAAGACAAAAATTTTGGCAGCTCTTATGACTACTTGATTGCTTCTTCAATCTTTTGGAAGTGTCCAGTACCCAAATGCATCTCCATTTGCACCGACAATTGAGAAGAATGAGATCCCTGCTTCACTAGTGCCTTTTTATGAACACGGGGCAATAACCTTAGCTTTGTCAAGGAATTGATAAATATTACACTCTTTTATATTTTAACAGTACCATTAGGATAATCCTTTCCTGCTCTGCAAATAGCCGGTTAATTTTCGCTTTTCTTGGTACTGTTTCGCTGATCAGCCCAATTCACTTAAACAAATTTTGATTGTCCCACATCAAGAAATCAACGGGGTAAATACTATCTTTAATCTCTATGAACTTTGAAGAGACCGACATTGACTTTGATCGTATTGACTGGCGCAGATTTGAAGAATTATGCTTCGATCTATTGATGAAGTACCAGTTTCACGATATGATCTGGCATCAGGGCAGTGCCGATGGCGGTAAGGACATTGAAGCATTGGCTACAGTAGTCAATCCATTGCTGGGGGCCTATACTGAAAAGTGGTTTTTTGAATGCAAATTTTACACCGGCGGTATACCTATGACTGAACTTGTCAGTAAAATCGGCTGGGCGACGGCGCACCGGGTAAAACACTTTGTCCTGATGACGAATACCCATCCCACCAAAGACACCAGGGATTATCTGAATAAAACACAGGAAAAAGTTGATTTCAAAATTCATGTCATTGACGGCAAAATGATCAAACATAATCTCCTGGCATTCCCGGATTTGATCATCAAATACTTCGCCGACGATACGGTGGCATGGGTGAAAAGCCTGGTTCGGCAATGGTTATTCCAGCATACGCTGCCGGAAATTAAGACGCTGGCAAGGTTGGCAAGTACAGTAGATCCGGGGAAACTTAGTAAGGAAGAGCTGGTATTCCTGATGATGGCCTACCAGCAAAGTGATTATGATGAGGATTGGCTGCCTGATGAAATTGAACCCTTTGATTTTGATTTTCTTTGGCCGGCCATATGTTTTTACAAAAACGAGATACACCCAATCGACCTGAATAATGTATTCTTTTCCGGATCCAATAACTGGTTCCATCTCAGTGCGATGAGTTCTACCATTGAAAAACTGGACCAGTTTGCTTTTGCGATGCAACATGATTCGCCGGACCTTGGAAATATTCAAATTACGCTAAAGTGCGTTTACAAGCAATTCAATGTAAAAATTGCTTGTAAACCCAATCACAGTAACATTTAATTTTACAATTTTGTAGAACCTACAACCCTAAGTTAACCGATGAATGACGCCTTATTTGCAGAATTACTAAACAATCCTGAAACTGAAATTTTAGATTTCAAAAAGACATTTTATGATTTCAGTAATTCTGGCAAAGGTGACGCTGGTTTTTTGAAAGACCTGATTTCCATGTCTAACACGATTCGGGAGCAAACCGCCCACCTGATTTTCGGGATTAAACTGCTGCCAAATGGCGATAAAGTCTATCACGGTATAAGTGAAATCATGGACGATGCCGCTTTGCAGGAAAAAGCCAGAAGTAAAATTAGCCCGGCACCGAAGTTCAAAAGTTATATTTACACTTACCGGGAATTAAAATACGGTATTATTGAAATCCCGGTACATCCCCATGAAAAATATCTGTCTGTTCCGGTAAATCAGTCGAATACGCTGATGGCTAACCGCGTTTACCTTCGCCGGGGCAGTATGAATGATGAGGCCCAGCCGCAGGAAATCAAATTGCTTTATAAATGGCTGAAAAAGGTACGCAAACAGCAGGCACCACCACCCCCAAAACCTGAAAATGATGATTACGATGGTTACCTCCTGCGAACCGTAACCCCTTCCAGCGGCGATTCGATTGCACAATTGCTGTTAGATCATGACACGCTGGAAAAAGTATTAACGCAACATACCCGGATTGCGTTGCTGGGTTGGGGTCTTAGCGGGAAATCGACTGAACTGATCAGGCTGGCACATGTATTATCTCAAAAGCCTTCTATCCATGCCCACCGCATTATTTTCGGGCACCATTTCAACGGCCCTATCCATAAGCGAATACCGCAGATCGATCGAATCCCTTCGGATCAGCTTTATGTCTTGCTGGACGGGTTGGACGAAATACGGGGCAAGAACCGGAAGGAAACGATTGACGCGATCCTTCAATTCGCAGAAGGTTATCCGAAGAGCCGTATCATCGTTTCCTGCCGTACCAATTTTTACACGACAGATTCCGAAAACTCCGCTTACAATACCTTAACAGATTTTTCCTCCTATAAGCTTGATCCGCTTGCAAACCAAGAAATTGAAAAATACTTGGATAAACACCTTGGGCAAAACAAGAAAGATTTCTTACTGGAAGTCAACCGCAAAAAGATCAGTGATTTGCTGCATGCTCCCTATTATCTGGTGAAGCTGGTGCAGCAATTCCGTAACGGTCACCAGATCGCGGACAGTAAAGGCAAATTGTTTGAATCCGAAATATTTGACCTTATCCGCATGGATGTGGGTAAACTGAAGCCGGAAGAGCGAGCACCTTACGAGTTAGCCTTATTTAAACTTTTTACCAAGGCTGCCTTTGTCATGGAAGCAAAAGGTACCAACCAAGTGAGCAGCAGCGATCTTCATTTAATATTACCGGATAAAAAGGATTACAGAAAGGTACTTAAGGCAGGCAACCTCTTCCAGGGCACTGACGATAAAAGTAAAGTGTTCAAATTTACCCATAATAATGCGCAGGAATACCTCGCGGCGAAAGTATTGGCGCAATTAAAATTCAAGAAGATTAAAGAAATTATTGGGGTAGAACCGGATTTTGACAGGATAAAACCCAGCTGGGTAAATACCCTCGCATTTGTGATCGATATCCTGCCTGAAAAAGCCGCTTTGATAAATACGATATTTAACTGGCTAGCGAAAGAAAACAAAGACCTGTTGATCGCGCTTGACTCCAAGAAAATGCCTGACCAGTTAAAGTTCGACCTGTTTTCCGGCATTTTTGTACAATTTAAAAACGAAAGACGCAGAATTAACCGGCAGATCTATCGGTATGAAGATCTGGCCAGCTTTTCTGAAAGTGAGCAGATTTTTGATTACTTGTTGGCGGAACTGGATTCAGGTGATAGCATATCCAAAATGAATGCGTTAACTATTGCAAATTTTTATCATCTAAAAGCTTATCCAAACTACCGGAAACTCTTCAGACTACGTTACGAGTGCATCCTTGAAGGAAATGAAGCCGAGTTACATGCCTCAGCGCTTGCTGGCTTTGGCGGTCTTTTCGATATTTCTGCGGCGGCTTTTCTCAAAGTCTTCAAGAAATTTAAAACGTCGGAAGACACCTGGGTGCGCTACCAGCTTTTTACCCTGATATGGATAACCGGTCACCAGGATTTGGTCGTTGGCTACTTACTGGAACAAGCACGGTTCCTCCAAGCTGATGAAATGCCTCGGCTCAACAAGAGACAGGGAAGCAATCGTCTGAGCAATGAATTTACTGAAGTGTCCAATGCGCTGCAACGCGTCCATACTGCGGCTGGATTGACTGAACTTTTTAACTCCGGCCCAACCGATTTCTCCAGGTTCGCTTATTCTGTTTACTTCAGTAAAGTTTACGAACCAACCCTCGAAAAAGCTAAAGCATATACCGAAGATGAATCATTATCGAAGGCGATCCGGCAAACCTTTATAGCACATCATTCCGAAATACTACAGAAGTCTAATTTTAATAAGGCTTTTCTAAGCTATTTCAGTGCTGCCGGGCAATTGGATCTGGTCGTGAAAGAAATGATTGTTACGCGTAGATACCGGGATTATTCACTCGTGCGAACCGTGGCAATATTAGGAACAACTGTATTCGTCGACTTTTTGGTGCTGGAACTGGAGGCCGGTCGGATAGATCAGCAAACCATTGAGGATATCCATCAACAAATGGATCTGCAAAACAATGTCAACGCTGATTATATAAGAGTTGCCTTTTCCTTGAACGAGATCCCCCGGCGGCCTCAGCGCCAGATGCCGGGGATGGAAGAGGTTCAAGCCAGGGACTTGGCAGCGATATTTGACCAGTCTGTAATGCTAAGCGAAATTGAAATGATCTTTCAGGCCTTCGGTAAAGATACGTTGACTACTGATGATCGGTACAATGATATTGTAGCAGATTTCTGGAGCACGGACTTTTCCGGAATTGCAAGGGATATTATCGATCTGCGTGGCGAAAATCACACGGTTAGCCTGCAAGATGTCACCCGGGAAGTTCTAACAGATTTCGAACTGCGATTGCCTAACCGGTTGCATGATTATTTATTGCATCACCCGCAGGCCAAACTTACAACAGATCAATGGCAGCCGATCTTTGCCTGGTGCGACCAGGCAGCAACAACTGTAAATTTCAGGGAAGCGATAAGCTGGACTCCTTACGGGGGGTGGATTATGGATAAGACGTCGGAAATTTTTTCCTTTTTTATACGTTACCTGGATATTCGGAAATATCCGAACGCGCTGTACGAGGACATGTTAAACACATTCAGATGGGATGACCAGTTGATTGAAATCATTCCGTTTGTGCAGTCGGTAATTGGTTTTGAAACAACGGCAGAGGCAATTCTGACGAACATGACCCTGCAAGTTCCGGGACAGAAGCTATTAGACGATTATGTAAAGTTCATGGAAACACACGATGTGAAAAGAGCAGTACCATTATTTCGGGTTTACCTGCTCGATGGCACTGTAAAGGATGACTACCAGTTGCTAAATGCTTATTTGCGCCTTGGGGGCAACCTGGAAATGCTGCGACCATTGCTGGAAACATCGACGTCCTATTTTTTACAAGCACTTATTGAAAAGTTCATCACCGCCGGCAGTCCAACAATTAAGAAAACGTTGTTGCAAAAAGCGGCTGAGGAAAGCAATCCGGAAGAAAAGCTGACGTTCATCAGGTTCCTGGTCAAGCTGCAACATAAAGCCGCTGTGGAGGACTATGTCGCGGTGCTGCGAGCAAAAGGTTATTCCCCTGATGATTCGTCTCCATCAAACCCCTTGTACCGTTTAAATAAACCCAAGTTTACCCGTTATGCCCTCGAGTTATACGAATTGGCCCAACAGCCATCTTTTTATGCGGACACGTTTTGCGATTTGCGAAGCATCAGTGGTACAATACTGCAGCATATTGCCCTTTACCGTGATAACTTCCCCAAAGTCCGAAAGAAAGTTGAAAAATGGCTGAAAAAACGACAGGAAATGGCCAAAAAAGGACAACCCATTCCTGAAAATTTCATACAGGGCTTAACTTACTTGATGGAAAACAATGCCAAGCAATTCGAAGCCAATTCAGTTAAGATGGCATCGCAGGAAAGTGCCATCCGCCTTTATGATAAAATTTCCGGAGCGAGCTAAAGATCCTCTAACTGGATGTTGATTCGTTCGAGGATCTCATCTCTAAATTTGGCGGCTATCATGTTGATTTCGTCCATGCTCAGCATTTGATCATACAACTTGGTGATCCAAATATGTTCCGGACTGCTGCCCAATGTGTAGTTGTAGTCGTTAAAATACACAAATAGATTACCGTAAGAATTGAACGCCTTGATTCCAGCCCGTTTAAAACCCATCAGTTTAATGTGTAAACCGATTTTTCGGGCTGTACCGTGTTTATACAGGTACAATTCGAAATCGTAAGATGTGTTTTATCAATAGCGATATACATCATGTTGCTGAAAATATAAGCAATGTGAACGATAACAACGAATACGTCCGGTATGGTGACCGACATGGAGGATATAACTCGGGTTGGTTCTATATAAAACCTGATGATTACCCTTACCTAGTATTTTTGTAGTTAGCATCGTTAATTACTTATTTGCCACTTCAATTAATTCATCCACGCTGACGTTGTAATAGCCAAGATTGGAAAGCTGCTGTTCCAATAAAATCCTTCGCTTTACGGAGTCTTCGGCTATCTGCTTTGCCATTCTCGACAGCCAAAACATATCCTCTTGCAGGACTAAGTGCTTTAAGTCGTAGGGACAAGCCGGTTCCTCCTTCAGTATCTTTGTTTTCAGCGGCAAGAGCAGTTTGTCTTCGTAACTCGTCAAATCGCGCTGCAAGATCACTTCGTGCGCCATCAATACGTTCTTGTCTTCCATCTCGTTCTTTTTCAAGTCCACCGATAATTTCTTTTTCTGCTGCTTCAAGTCGCTCATGATAGCTTCGCTGGCTGTGTTGCTTTCTGATAAGTTCTGCTGGTGCATTTGTAATATCTGCGCGTAATCGCTCGATAGCTGCTCTTTCAATTGCAATAGCTCGTTCCACTCGTTCTTGCTCCGCTCCAATTGATTCGAGTTCTCTTCCAAATTGTTCATCCAATCGATCTCGTGCTGCTTTGTGCTCTCGGTCAGCATCGTCTTGTAATTGCCCAATTGTTTTTCCTGTTCCGCCAAGCGCGATTTCTTCCTGCCGGATGTTTGCATCAAGTAACGCTTTCTCTTCTCTAAGTCGCTGTTTTGTTGATTGATATCTTTCGTCCAGGCGTTGATAACGTCCGTTAAGTCCTGCTTTTGTAGTTCTAAATTGAACTCGTCTTGCTTCAATTTCGTCCAACTCTCCGCGATATGTTGTTTCAGCGTCGTTTCGATATTGTTCTTCAAAAACAGCCCGTCGTTCTCCAACTCGCTTGATTGCGAGTTCAGTTCTTCCGATAGCTGTAACAACTGCTCGTTCTGCCGTGCGGTACGGTTCTGATTCCAAACATCGGCCAAGTGCTCGTATGAGATTGTTAACTTGTACCTTTCGGCAGTCGTAACTTTCTTCAGAAAGTCTATCCGGGTCTCCATCAATTGCAGGTATTCCATCTCCAAGATCGGTGGGTACTGAAAAATAAGCGATTTGTTGTTCATCATCGTGGTATAACCATTTGGCGCGGTCGCCCTTTTTTTGAGAAATTTCTATTGCCTCAGCAGATTCCTTTGGTATTGTTAACTTGATCGTATTAACACGTAGCCGTTTTAATCCGGCAAATTCATTTACAGTTAATTTTTTTCTTTTACCTAATTGGATAAATAGTATAGGCTCATCGTTTTCGTCATAAAAAACTATATCGGCCTTAAATAACAATTCTTCCTGTGGCCCATGATAACTAAAATCCGCCTTTATATTGCCATTATGATCTTCGAAAAAATATTTATTTTTTTCAACACGGCCCGCGGCAATGACAGTTCCCGGCAAAAGAAACAGCGCCAATCCGGCCACACCTTTAGGGGGATATTTGTAAACCGGAGGAACCTTGATCTCTTTATTTAGCTCCAGTGTCGTGGCGGCAAGTTTACGCCTGTAATCCTCATCTTTAAAAGTGCATTTATCGCCGGGTTTGATAAATTTTGCGTCGTGCCGGAAATAGGGTCTATAATTTTGGACTTTTGGTAATACGGCTTGCATCTCGCGCTGGCAACCTATACACTTATAACCTTTTCGCCCGCGCTGAGTAACTTCAGAAATATGTATATCTCTCTCCAATGCCACACTGTGCGCGTAATCGTGGTGGGCATCTGGCTCGGCAACTGGAAAAGCAGGCATTGAATATATTTTAAAAGTTATGTAAATTTACATAACTTTTATTTGAATATCCCAATAATTATTTTCATTTTTGCTACACTATGGATGAAAATCAGTTTCTGAACGAATTCTACAAAATGCTTTCCCCGGTTGACGTGTGGGAAGGTGAAACCAATTCGATTAAGGAAATTTTTGATGCTAGGCTTGCACGGCACGGCATCACCATTAACCAGGCAGAAAAAATGCTGAATATGCAGAAACGCACACTGGAAGGCATATTGGATGGTTCAGCCAAACGAGTGGATGTAATTAATTTATTGAAGCTTGGGCAATTCCTAGGGCTGCAAATGGACGCGTTATTAAAATTATTCCTTAATGATATGCCACAGGAAATGGTAGGTGAATTGGAAGATGCGAAAAAGAAATCTTACATCCTGTCGACGTTTGACATCAAAAACCTTGCGAAATCAGGTTTTTTGACAACTAAAACGGATTTTGATCAAATAGAAAAACGTATTGTTACTTATTTCGGACTAAAATCCATTTTTCAATATTCCAACAAACAAATCATTCCTGCATTTAGCAAAACAAAGAAAAGTGAAAGTGGTCTGATGCGCGAATTTTGGGTAAGGTCCGCTTATGCGCATTTTGATTGCCTGAAAAATTCTAATTCGTATGATAAGACGAAACTGATAGAGCTTATTGCTAAGATCAAACCCTATAGCATGAACGTGACAACCGGGCTTCGGACAGTCACCCAGGCGTTGTATAATATAGGAGTTAGCGTAATCTATCAACCGCATTTACAAACTACGCAGGTCAGAGGGGCAACCTTTGTCATTAACAGTAAACCTTGTATTGTTCTGACGGATCTTAATAAACGATACGCAACTATATGGTTCGCCTTGCTGCATGAATTGCACCACGTAATTTTCGATTTTGATGAAATCGAACGTAATGTTTTTCATTTAACCGGTGAAGCCGATCTCTTTTTGCTTCAGGAAGATAAAGCTGATGAGTTTGCCCGTGATTACTTTTTACCTGCTGAGCGGTCCAGGTTTATTTACAAATATATCGACAGCCCTTTGGTGGTGGCCAACTTTGCAAGGGAGCACCAGATCCATCCTTCCATGATATATAATTTTTATTGTTGGGATATGGATGCCGCAGGAAAAGGCAGCTTCTGGGCAAAATACAAACACACTGAAGCCGACGTTAAGCTGGCCTTAAACGATATCAATATCGATCCTTTTGATAAGGAACGTATTGAAGATACTGTAAACTACTTAAAGGAAAACATTTTTAATATTTAATTACCATGGCCGAAGAAGAGAACAAACCACATCAGCGAAAAAAAACAGAAAAAGAATTAGCAGACGAACAACTCAAGCAAAATATCCTGGCTGCCTCTGATCAGGTCAAAGGCGAGCAGTTAATTATTTCACCCACAGGCGACCTGGAACGACAAAGAGAAATTCTTCAAACGGCCCTCAGTAATATTGATGATCCTGAGAAGAAATTTGACCTTTATTACAAAGGAATTAATAGGTTACTACGTGCGCATTTACCTAAAGGACCTTCGAATAAAGCCGCGCGAGATTTCATTTATGAAGAAAAGAACACCTATCTGACCCGAGGGAAAAGAATCAGGAAAGACGGCACTCGCGGCGGGGATGGTAGGATGACCTACAATACTGATGCCGACGAAATGCTTCAGATCATAATGGAATGGATTATGGAAAATGGTACCATGGTAGGCCTTTTCAACAAACTTCGTGATCTGAATATTAGCAAGGGTTATGGTACAAGAGCTTTTTAATAATGCGTTATCGGGTATGTTTGAGGAATAAGCTTTTAACTTAAGTTTTCTTCGCGGTTTATTTGTTCATAGTAGAAATTTAATTTAACGCAAAACGATTTAAATTGAGACGCTAATAACAGCCGTGGAATTCTGTTACAGTTTGTAAAGCTATTGGTTTTTGATTGTTTTTCTTGTACTCGTTGCACAACTAAGTGCTCTAAACCGCACGGAACAGTCTGGTCAGGCCTCCCGGAACCTCCGCTCCAGGCTATAGCTGGCCAAAAACGTGATCGCCCCGCCAACATTGAGCCTGGTATACTAATTTCGAATGGGACATGGATTTAAAGTAAGTGGTTGTAAGCCCCGCGATCATCAACTAGAAAATTAAAGAATGCTTAAATTTTCTCCGGTTCTTTTGCTTCTTTTCTTGCAAGAAAAGAAGTCCGAACACTCGAACGTTCACAACAACATTACGTTAAATGAAATCCAGTCGAAATAATATTCCAATGGTTTACACTGAGTTGATTATTAGAATGTTAAAAAATTAAGACACTGCCAATAATCTTAAATTTGCTAAAAAAGGGTTCGAGAACGTTCCCCTACGGGCTGGCTTTGGAAGCCAAACTATCTAAAGCCTTAGACAATATTAATACCGTTACGGACGAAACACAGTCCAATTAGATGCACAAGGCAACGATAAACAATTACAACTCAATGCGCCTAATTTGTGTACGTGCTACACTACTCGAATAGAAGATGTTATGAAAATCAGTATTGGATGACAATCTACATTAAAACAAATAAGAACTAAGTAAAAGGAGAGATATCCCGAAATTAAATTAGGATTTAGATTAATTTTTAATTATAAAGTACTACTGGATTATTAGCTAAATTTACCTATAGTATGGAATCTTTTTCTTCTTAAATCGAACAAGGTAGCCATTGTGCTTCTGTTCATTGCAGGTTACGAAATATAATCGCGGAATTTAATATTTACTTGATTTTTGTTGAATTAATTTCGAATTCAAAATCCAACAAATCTTTTGGGGTGCATTTCAAAGCTTTTGCTATTTTTCTTAAAGTAGAAAGCCGAATGTCAACTCGACCTTTTTCAATGTTAATTAACTGATGATGTTCTATTTCCGCAATCAATGCAAGTTCTCGAACGCCAAAATTATGACCTTTTCGAATAGATTTAATTTTCTCCCCTAAGGAAGAATTAAATAAATCTTTTTCGTCGTCATTCATGCCTGAAATATGAGAACAGTGAAAAAATAAATTGGTACATTATTATGTACCAATTGAAATATTTTGTATTTTAGTGTTTTGTAATTAACAAGAGTAATGTAAATACTTTTTATTTTTGCGATTCCTTCTTACTAATAATTGAAGCATTCGCACTTTAATCTCGCTCTGGAAAACTGGTAATTTAAGACGAACGAGAGGATAGGTGAAAGTGCTCACGCTAATGGCGTGGGCTCACTTATTCGTTCACGGTATACCAGTACCTCCAGAGCAGTAAGCTGAGTTCCACGCCTTACTTATTGTTAGGCACTTCTCAACTTACGGTGTAAACACTTTTTAATTTCTGTGTTATGCGTGCTGTTAGAGACCTTTTAATGTTAGTTATCTGCCCTCCTGAATGATATTTAGGGATGCGGTAACCTATGATCAGCTTAATAGTTAATGTCCTTTTTATAGGTTGCCGTTTTCGTATTTCTTCTTTTTTGTTAGTCTAATTTTCTTACCGCTCTAACTATTATTCAAATTTATGAAGCTAAAAATTGGCTTCCCAGGTAAGCTATTGCCTTTTGGGAAGGTTCCCACAATTCAAGAAATGCCTGCTGGCAATTCTGTTAACGTCGACTTTGACGGATTAAAACACGCCCGGCCGGGTATTTATATATCTTTATTTTATATCCTATTGATAGTTTTGCTATTGGTCATTTATCCATACATTTCCAAAGCACAACAGGCCGCACACGACGGGCTCACTATTGGGGATAACGTGCCGGATGTTACTATTAATAATATGATTGGCTATAAATCCAGTTCAGCTAAATTATCGGATTTCAAAGGTAAATTACTTATAATAGATTTCTGGGCAACGTGGTGTTCTCCTTGTATTCATATGATTCCAAAGATGGATTCTCTGCAAAAAGAATTAGGTCCAGATCTGCAATTTTTATCCGTTACTGATCAACCGGGAAAGACCGTAGTGCCATTTTTGGAGAGGTTAACAAAGCAACATCCGTTTAATCTCAAAGAGGCTTATGGTGACACGGTGTTAAATAAATTATTTCCGCACAGTTCCTTGCCACATTATGTCTGGATCGATAAGAAAGGAGTTGTGATGGCTATAACGGGCTATGAGGCTATCAATTCATCAAAGATCAAAAAAGCACTCCATGGTGAAAAAATGGATGTTGGTTTAAAAAGTGATATTCTCGTGGATTATAATTCTATAAAACCACTTTTCAATATCAGTAATCCGTCTGACAACCAGAGAATTAATTCCTACAGTATCCTGACTGCTTATAAACCTGGATTAGGATGCGGCTATTATAACGATTTGTTTAACAAAAATATAACTACCGGGTATCATAGGATTACTGCCTTAAATTTAACTATCGCTCAGCTTTACCAGATCGCCATGAGCAAAAGTGCTCGGGCCCTCGATTGGAACCAAACTTACCTGGCCGTAAAAGATACTACTATGCTCAATACATCTTTAAGCGGACAAGCATTTGTGGATTGGCTGGACAATAAAAAAGGTTTTTGTTACGAGTTAGTTGTCGCTAACCGCGATACTGGTGAAGCGTTGGCCAAAATGCGTATGGACCTGGAATTTTATTTTCCGCAATATAAGGCCATAGTCAAGCAGCAACAAAAAAGCTGCCTTGCACTGGTGCGGACAAAATCAACCACTATCCCGGTTTCATCTACCGGAAAATCATCTATTGCATTTGATGTGACCGGCGGCACCATGATTAATTGCAATCTTAACGTTTTTCTTAGCCGGTTCAGGGTTTTTCAACAGGAATCCGGACTGATATTAAAGAACGAAACAGGATATACCGCTCAGGTAGATATGGATATAGAGGCTGATATGAGAGATATAGACCAGGTAAACGAACAGCTTGACAAGTATGGCCTTAAATTGATCCGGAAATTAGAGAAGGCAGATGTATTGACCATATCGGATTCGGTACCTCAAATCGCAAAAATAAATAAGTAGTTCCTTTTAATTTATTCAACATGATCAGATTCACAATGGCAATATGGCTGTTGTGCGCCCCTTTATTTGCTTTTTGCCAGGTAAATACGAAAGGTAGGGTAGTTTCCAGGGAAGGAAACACCCCCCTATCAGGAGCCACAATAATAATCCATGCAAACAATGATAAAATAATTACCGATGAGAATGGGTTTTTCAATATTTCTATCCCCGATTCAGGCCGTATGGTGTCTGTTGTATTTATCGGGTACAAAAGCCTTTCAATAAAGGTATTTGCAAAGAAAGGATTGACTATCGCCCTTATTCCAGAAACCATGGCAATCAAAGAGGTGGTAGTATCGACGGGCTTTCAACAAATTGCTGCCGAAAAAACCACGGGTTCATTTGTCCAGATAGACAATAATTTACTTAACAGAAGGGTGAGCACGGACGTGCTCAGCCGCCTTGAGGATGTAACTTCCGGACTTATTTTTAATAAGGGTAAGGGAGTTGGAAGCAACACGATAAGCATACGGGGTAGAAGTACGCTATTCGCGAATGCACAGCCACTCATTGTGGTAGATAATTTTCCGTACGACGGGGATATCAATAATATAAACCCTAACGATGTCGAAAGCATTACCGCATTGAAAGATGCCGCCGCCGCATCCATATGGGGGGCGAGGGCGGGAAACGGTGTAATCGTGATCACGACAAAAAAAGGTGCCTACAATCATCAGATCGAAGTCAACCTCAATGTAAATACTACCATAGGCGAAAAGCCTGATATCTTTTATCAGCCCAAAATGTCATCCTCTGATTACATCGACGTCGAAAAAATGCTGTTCAACAATGGTTACTATAACAGCATTGCCGCCTCAAGAAGAAATAGAGCTTTAACTCCCGCAGTTGACTTGTTATATGCAGCCAGAAATGGAAGCATTACCGCGGAAAATGCAAATTTACAAATTGACGCTTTACGGCAGTACGATGTGAGAAATGATTTTCAAAAATACTTTTACCGCAAAACAGTAAACCAGCAATATGCCCTGAATTTAAACGGGGGCGGCGCTAATCAGAAATATTATTTAGCTGTTGGCTACGATAAAAATCTGGATAACCTGGTAAGCAACGGAAACGACAGGGTTACTATAACCGCTAATGATACTTATGCCCTGATCCCGCAAAAACTTGAATTTATCACGGGCATTAATATAACGAAATCCAACCGCTCTCTTGATAACACAGGTACTGATCTGGTTGGGCTTAATTCCGGGGAAGGCCAGTCACTCTATCCATACGCCCGCTTGGCGGACGCAAATGGAACTTCTTTAAATATGAATCACGATTATCGAAATGCTTTTGTACAGACTGCCCAGCAAGCGGGTTTGCTTGACTGGACCTACAAGCCGGTAGACGATCTCAAAAACGGTAGCAATAATATTCGCAGTATAGATTACCGCCTAAATGCGCAATTGAAATACACCATTATTCCCGGCTTAAATACAATGTTATTATATCAGTATGAAAATGCCGTCATTGATGGAAGAAACTTGCAAAGCCTCCAAACTTATTACACCAGGGACTTGATCAATCGATTTACTGTTATTAATCCCGATGGCTCCTTTAATTATAATATTCCAATAGGTGGCATATTAGACATGGATAACACACGGCTTTCCAGCCAAAGTTTTAGAGCACAACTGAATTTTACCCATACTTTTCATCAGATGCACGATTTTATAGCACTTGCGGGTTACGAGATCAAGGATGCGCATACCGTTTCTAATTCCGACCGCTTATACGGTTATGATGATGATCACGCCACCAGCAGCAGCGTCGATTATATTTCCACTTTTCCGCAATATAATTACCCAATATCCCAACAACAGATTCCCAATAACCAGTTAGCAGGAGATCTTACGGATCGCTATCGTTCTTATTTTGCCAATATCTCCTACACTTATAACCACCGGTATATTTTATCGGGAAGTGCTAGGTTTGACCAATCCAATTTATTTGGAGTTAACACTAATCAAAAGGGGGTACCACTATGGTCCGCAGGGTTGGGATGGGTGGTCAATGAGGAAAAGTTTTATCACTTAGATGGTTTACCTTATCTCAAGGTCAGGGCCACGTACGGTTATAACGGCAATATCGATAAAAGTGTATCAGCTTACACTACCGCTAATTACTTCCCTGCCTATTACTCTGTTTTAAACGCACCCACAGCTTCCATCATAAATCCACCCAATCCTGAATTACGATGGGAGCGGGATCGGGTGGTAAACTTTGGAATTGATTTTCGTACAAGAGGAAATCGCCTGAACGGTTCCGGGGAATATTTTATCAAACAAGGGCTTGATCTGATAGGGGATACTCCATTTGCTCCATCGACCGGAATCGCTGTGTTTACTGGTAATACAGCCAGCACCAAAGGCCACGGAATCGATCTGACCCTTAATTCTCGAAATACCACCGGTGCCCTGAAATGGTCTTCAGTGTTATTGTTCAGTTACGTGACCGACAAGGTTAGTAATTACAATGTTGAAGCGGATGCCGTTACTTACGCCAGTTCCGGTAATCTTGGAACATATCCCTTATTGAGCAGGCCTTTGTTCGCTTTGTACAGCTATAAGTGGGCCGGGTTGGACCCTTCAAATGGCGATCCTCAAGGTTATTTAAATGGTGTGGTCAGTAAAGATTATGCTGCTATAATCGCTAATACTCCTGTGAAAGATTTGGTTTATGATGGGCCGACACGGCCAGTTGTTTTCGGTTCATTGAGGAACATCGTAGCATTCAAACAATTCTCATTATCAGCAAATATTTCTTACCGTTTCGGCTACTATTACCGGCAGAACGGGATCAATTACGGAACCGTACTCGCCGGCCAGGGTTATGCTTATGGAGATTACGCGCAACGCTGGCAAAAACCAGGTGATGAAAAGACAACACAGGTACCATCCTTACCTGCCGCCATCGATAATAACAGGGACCAGCTTTACAGGTATTCCACGCAGCTTGCTAAAAAGGCCGATAACATAAGACTACAGGATATCAGCCTAAGTTATGATGTCAATGCTTTTAAAATTAATCGTTATGCTGTCAGGCATCTGCAGGTCTATTTATATATGAACAACCTTGGTGTTTTATGGAAAGCGACAAAAGGACCATTCGATCCTGATTACGCTACTTCGAATTACCCGCCGGTTAATACAATCGCGGCCGGAGTTAAACTGAATTTCTAAATGCTTTAAAATATTTTTATGAAATATAATATACAACTCAAACGTAAAAATAAGATGTTACGGATTTGCTTCGCGGCGTTTTTGGTAGCATTTTTAAACATCTCCTGTAAAAAAGGTTTTTTGGATGCAAAACCCAGTAAGTCACTGTTAGTCCCCACGACCTTAGCGGATTTTGACGCGTTATTAGATAACACGACCATCTTTAATTTCTCCTGTGGCTTAAATGAAATAACGTCCGATGATTTTTACACTACTGACGATGGATGGCTTGGGTGGTATTTGATCACAGAAAAAAATGCTTACATCTATGCAGATGATACCTATCAAGGAATTTCTATCGTGTCTGACTGGGATACGCCCTATCAGCAGGTGTTTTACAGCAATGTGGTTTTGGACGGTTTAAATAAATTAAGACCTGGTAACGTCAGCCAATCTGATTACAACCGGGTAAAAGGTGAAGCACTGTTCCAACGCGCATTTGCCTTTTATAATCTCTCGCAGTTGTTTTGCCTGCCTTATAATAAGTCGACAGCTAAAAGTGATCTTGGGATACCGCTGAGGTTGAATTCAGATGTCAATATCAAATCGATGCGGGCAACAATAGAAGAAACTTATACGCAGATTATCAACGATATCAAGTTGGCTCAAACGTTGTTACCCGTAAATTCCAGCTACAAGACGCGTCCAAACAAAAGGGCTTCTGATGGGCTCCTGGCCCGGATCTATCTGAGTATGCAAGATTACCGTAACGCCGAAACTTCTGCCAATAATGCTTTGTCCGTCAACAACTACTTACTGGATTTTAATGCCCTCGATCCTGCATCGTACAATCCGTTTCCCCAGATATTGCCCAATAACAGCAATGAGGTAGTCTTTTATTCCGCGCTGCTCAACTACTCATTTACCAGTTCACCCTTGTCATATGTTGATCCGGATCTTTACAGAGATTATGATGACAATGATCTGAGAAAATCTTTATTCTACGTCGACAACGGAAGTGGTTTATACAATTTTAAAGGTAGTTATGGGGATGGCGGATATTTCTTTTGTGGCATTGCAAACGATGAACTATTGTTGACAAAAGCAGAAGCTGGCTTGAGAAACGGCCATGCAGATAATGCGCTCAGCGATTTAAATACGCTACTTTTGAAACGCTATAAGACGGGATCGTTCACTAATATTACGACGAAAGAGCCGAACGCTTTACTACATATTATTTTGAAAGAGAGAAGGAAAGAATTGGTCGGCAGAGGTATAAGATGGTCAGATCTGCGAAGATTGAACAGTGACCTTGCTTATGCGGTAACTATATACCATACCGTACAAAATATCACCCATACGCTAGCTCCGATGGGGAAGAAGTACGTTTTCAGGATACCTGATTATGAAATAAAACGCAGCGGTATTCAACAGAATTAAAATCAAAAGCCGCCAATTTTGGCGGCTTTTGATTTATTAATTGATGTGCCCGTTTGCAGTTTGAACAGTGCCGCCTGAAGCATCCAGGTTAGGATCTTGTCCTGCAGGAAAATATTCCTTACAGATCTTTGTGTCCAGGGTACATGTCGAACTGGTTGTCGTCTGTGCCCACGTCCCGTTACTGCGCTGGCCCCATAAAACATTTACAGGTTTAACATTTGTAGCAGAAGCAGATGTTGCAAATGCTGCACCAGAACCTAAAAGAGCAGCAACGATTGCGAAATTTAATTTTACGCGTTTCATAATGGTAATTTTAAAAAGATAATGGAGAAACATAAAGAGTATCTTTACGCTGTGTATGTTATATGCCTACTCTGTTTTCAGGTTTTCGGCACCTCCTGAGTTGATGCAACATGCCTGGCAGGTTGTATCAAATAATTTAGTTTTTTTATCTCGTGTCACCGATCCTCCTTTCTTTTATGGAAAGAATTAACCCTATTATGATGATGAGTATACAGGCAACATTAAAAAAAAGATGAGTTTCCCAGCCCATGTTTTCCAATATTCCACCGCAGGAGCAAGGCATTCTTGAAAAGGCATTTAGTAACCCCAGTATGATATAAATCGTGAAGGATATCATTAATGTCAGGCTAAACCATAGTCCCACAATAACGGTCCGCTTAAAGGATAAACATAAAACGTTAATCAATTCCACAGAAGGCACGGCCCAGGTTAATAGCATAGCGAAATCACGGGGGAATACCTGGTTCAACATTTGATTCCGTGATTGTTCATAATTAATCAGTTTACTGATGGCTGCGTATGAAAATAGGACTACTGTAAATAATACTGACACCTCCCTCCAGATATTTTCCCGTTTTGAAAAGCCATAGTTTAACCCCTCGTTGTTCGTGATCATTTGTATTAATTTTTATACAAATTAAGATCGTTGTGAATAGCCAAAATAGTAGTAATTGGGTAGCATATAATCCAGGATAACTCAAAAGGAACATTCTGCTGTTAAACGCCCTTTGAGCTAAATGAACCAACTAACTATCCTTATATGTCTTGTATATATTTTATGGCGTATTTTAGATGTATTACCCTTTTTTGGAATGTTTTTGACAAAGAGGATCTGTAGATCGGTTTTAAGAGTATTAAAATTAAGAGACAGGTCTATCAACCTGGGGTTATGAATTTATATGTCATTATAAAATAATATTTTACTTTATAAGAACTCGTATACTATTTTTGGATTGGGCGAATAAATATACTTGCCGTTAACCATTTGTACCTGTTTTAAACAAAGGGTTATAAAGTATATATGGATGAATTTTTACCGCTACAGTTTTCGGCCCGAGCAATAGCCAGAAATCCAGTATATAGCTATATTGACTATAATTTGGATTCCCTTGAGCTAATATTGACTGATACCTACTTCAGGTATGCAGTGTATTTAGCAAATCCTTCTTTTTACCGATTACTTTCAAGAAAAGATTTTAAATGGGGCGAGTTGAATGACAAAGAAAAGCTGACACTCAATAAGTACTATAACCGGATGTCATTCCGCCCAACGCCATTTGGTGCGTTCTCTTCTTATTCCGTTGTGGAGTGGAGTGATGTTACCGAGATCGACCTTGTCAGTAAAAACCTAATTCAGATCAGTATAAAACCTGATCAGGAGGTCATTGCGGGAATTGCAAAGGTTGTAGGAGATGAACTGATTTATGAACAAAAATACCGCTTAAACCCCACTATTTACAAAGTTGGACGCGAATATCGGTATATCTGGACTGGCAACGACGATGCCGGCATTGCGCCATTATTTACGCTTGAATCAATTGAAGCAAATAAATTGACATCTGGCCTTATGGAAGAATTTGAAGGGTCGTTAATGCAGGGTAGACAAATATGGAAGTTTATCGTCAGTGTTACATCCTGCCATGAGGATCAGGCAACGGAGTATTTTGAATTCCTGCGCAGTGCCCAGGTTATAAAACCCGAGCAGGGCATTAACATGATAGGGGCAGACTTTTTAAAACGCCTGGTAAATTTCCAGCCGGCCGTTATGCCTACTACCAAGGATTTCCTTAAGGAGTTGACTAAGCGCCTCGAAAAGGCTGAATACGGGGATGTCCCGCAGTTGGATTATGTTTTGCGGGAAATTTCGGGGCATTTTCCCGGTTTTGATATCTCCGATATAAAGACATTCTATTATGCCAATTCGTTCCGGGATGTCATTCGTAATAAGTTAGGACGAAAATTTCAATTACAATTATACGAAGGCATCAATTTCCTGGTAAAATTGTGCAATACTTCGGGTCCACCCGGAATCGCAATATTTCAGCGGGAATTTCTTAAAAGATATGATCGTCAGAAAGTTCCTCTATTAATTGTGCTGGATCCTGAAACCGGAATTGGATACGGTGGCCGCCCGGAATTGTTGCGTGGTCAGGAATTGTTAACAGATATCAAATTTCCGAATGGGGAAAATCCTGAAAGGACTATCAGTTGGTCGGAGACACATCGAATTTTATTAAACAAATGGTTGGGATACGAGGGCGTTGACCGTTATAGGCCAATCAACCTGGACTCGGCGGACTTTGAAATTTTCACAGATAAAATAAGCCCTAACCTGCCTCCGTCGTTACCTGTGATTTTCAGAATGCTTGATAACGAAATCTATATTGAAAGCCTTGGAGGGGTTACTGGGACCTCACTGATAGGTAGGTTTGCTGCCCTGAATGATCAGGTCAGGGATATCGCGGCAGATATTGCCGAAACGGAGGAGGCCGTTAATTCCGGGGTGGTCTTCGCCGATATCAGCTTATTGTCGTATCCACATGTTGATAACATCAATAAAAGGCCATCGGTATATAGATATGAAATACCTATAAATTCGGTTTCTGAATTGCCGGAAAATAGACAGATTCCATTAAATGACCTTTGGTTATCTTTTCATGATGGCAAAATGATCCTGGAATCACAACGTTTGAAAAAGATAGTTATTCCAAGATTAACTTCTGCTTACAATCATAATAATAACGAGTTAGCTGTATTTCGGTTTCTTTGCGACCTCCAATATCAGGGGATACAGACAAATTTCAATTTAGATATGGAATCTTATTTTCCGGGTATGAACTTTTACCCCAGAATATGCTTCAAAAAAACAATTTTGACTTTAGCTAAATGGGTCATAACTGGAGATGAACTGGAGTCACTACAGCAAAAAGAAAAAAAGTCATGCATATCAATGCTGATAGAACTTAAAAAAAAATACAAACTTCCGGAACGGATTGCGTTAACCAGGCACGACCAACAATTGGTATTTAACCTTGGTAAGGAAGCCGAACAGCACTTTTTTCTTCAATCGATTAAAGGATTAAAACGGTTATTGATTCAGGAATTTATCGTCGATTCCATGGTAGCTTCGGAAGGTAAACCAGTGATCACACAGTTCATAGGTTTCCTTGTAAACAAAGACAAGGTATATCAGGCTGCAAGCAACATGCAGAAAATTCGACCTAAAGTCAGGAAAAGGAGTTTTTCGCTTGGAAGTAAGTGGCTATATCTTAAAATATATTGCTCCCCACAGAATGCAAATATGATGCTGCTAACCAAAATACTTCCTTTTATAAATGGTAGAAACAAGGAAAGCATTCAAACCTGGTTTTTTGTAAGATATAGGGATTCTGCGCATCATATACGACTACGGTTGCTTTTAAAGGACAGTGATCTGGGGGCAATTCTAAAAAAACTAAAATCTGCCTTATCTTCCCAACTGCAATACCAGGTGATCAAAGAATATCACGCTGATAGTTATAATCGCGAACTCGAAAGATATGGTGCGGAATCGATTTTGGCAGTTGAAAAATTCTTTTGTTCAAGTAGCCTGCTTACGCTTTTGTTTTTAAGAAAATACAGCACGAAACCTGAAGTTATGAGTGTCTATAGCTTTGGTTTTTTGACGGTTCATCTGATTATCAATGCCATTTTCAATAAAGAGGACGATGCGATAGCTTTCACCAGGAGGGTGGTTGACTCGTTTTTTAATGAATTCGGAAAAGATCAGACTCTCAAAATTGATCTGGACACCAAATATAGAAGCTTGAGACAGGAGCTTAATCGCCTTATAGCTGACAAGACTTATTTTAAAAGGCTTAGGATGCAAAAAAAAGTAGCAGCTTTCAAAAGCTTTGTGAATAACGTTTTCGGTCAAGTTAGTGAGGGTAAAGTTGATCGGCGGATGCAGCTCGCCGCCGATCTAATCCATATGCATTTAAACCGCTTGTTTTCAGAACGGCAACGCGAACAGGAGTTTATTATTTATTTCTGTCTTTTGAAATATAGAATCTCAGCAAAAGCCCGATTCAGTTAATTAAGGATCTTTCCGTTTACTTTTCCAAATCCTGGTGTTCATTTGATGCATAAAATTAGCTTTAAAAGAACGGCCCAGGGGCAATATGGTGCTCGCTTTATCATCCAGACCGATAAATGCACCATCTATTGTCTTTATCTTGCTGTTATTAATAATGAATGATTTATGTATACGGGAAAAACGCTCCTTCAATAATTTGTCTTCAACCTCACTGAGCATCAGGTATACAAGATAAGTGCCATTAGCTGTGTGTATCTTGATATAGTTATCTACCGACTCAAAGAAAATAATGTCATCAAGGAAAATTTTTACCATTTTTCCTTTGGTTTCATGAGAAACGAAAAAAAACTCAGGATCGGCCGTGTTTTGTGGCGTAACATCGCAAAGTTTTCTTCGTACTTTATTGATGCTTTTTATAAACCGTTCATAGTTTAGCGGTTTTAAAATGTAATCAATCGCATCTTTCTCAAAGGCTTCAATTGCGTATTCCGGGTAAGCAGTGATAAATATAACCTGGGTATAATAGCTGACCATTCCGGCGAATTCCATCCCCGTCAATTCCGGCATATCCACATCCATAAAAATGACTGATGGCGGTTTGCTGATGCTGATCGTATTCAAAGCGGAAACCGGATCTACCGAACTTCCAAGCAATTCAACATCGTTCGTCCTTTCAATAAAGGATTTAATAATTTCAATAGAATGATATTCATCATCTACAATGTAACATGTTAAAGTCATAAACGCATATATAAATAAAGATTAAATGTTCCTTCTTCGTCATTTATGTTCAGTTTATATTGGTCGGGGTAGTTGTATGAAAGTCGCTTTATAGCATTTTCGACACCAATGCTTTTTAACCTATCGTTGGGGTTTTGTTGTTTCTTTATATTCCTGGTTGTAAACGTCAACTCATTGTTTTCATTCACATTTAATTCCATAATGGCCTTATCCTCCTCAATTTTAAGATTGCCATGTTTGAATACATTCTCTACAAATGTTAAAAGGATTAGCGGGATAATTTTGACTCCCGTAAATCTTCCGGTAACAATGAAGTGGATATATAAAGGGTGGTTATATCGCAGCCGGTTGATTTTTATCAGGTTCTCTATTTGTTCCACTTCCTTTTCTAAAAGCTTTTTTCCAGACTGGTCGGCCTCCTCAAGTGAATACCGCATAATTTCTGCAAGTAGGAAAACGCACTCTGAGGCTGATTCTGAATTCTGATAAACTTTGTTATAGATGAAGTTGAGTGTGTTGAACAGGAGGTGGGGGTTGATCTGATGCTGGAGATAGGCATTTCGTACATCTGCAAATTTATTTTCCAACTCCGCCTTTTCCTTTAATATCACAAGATTGAGCCTTTCTTTTTCATTAGCATTCTTACGATAGGCAATAAATCTTAAAAATGCCCAATACAAGGTACTAAAGACTAAAAAATAAAGGCCTCTGAATGTGTTCTGGACACCGAATTTGTATAAATATCCAGGCTTAGACCACATGTGTACATTAAAGATCAGGAAAACCTGATCAAGGTAATATTTGATTGCTACACTAATGGTTAATGCAACAAAGCCAAACAGTATAGCCTTTAAATATGGAAAACGTTGGCGGAAGGAATAATTCAGTAGGCCTACGTTAGTGTAAAACAACGCAATATTTAAAGAGTAATAACAAATATAGCTGATCAGGGTGTATGTCGTTCCTGTCGATAAATAAACAAAGCCTATTTCATACAATATAAACACTGACCAGCCGATTATATGCGGGTAAATCCGGTCGGCAATAGTGATTTTATGTATCGGCTCTGATTGTAATTTCATTGTCATTGCTTGTTATGCACCTATACCAAGGCGCCGTTGGCGTAATAAAACGGTCTTTAGTATTAACCCAAGGTTAATTTCCTGAAAAATATTAAGAATATGAAAAATAATTCAGAGAAATACTTAAAAAAAAGGAACAATACACTGCACATATTTAAGAATAATGCTGTGCGGAATGCAGGAAATTCAGTGAAGGGCGAGACTGATCCGACGAATACAACCATAACCATATTAACAACGACCCATATTTTCAAAGTTTAAACTACTCACCGAATTATCCACATTTAAATAAATAGCCTTGTTGAAATACGAACTTAAAACGTTGCAAGAATTTGTTCTGGCCCTTGCGCCAGAACAGCTTGCTGCATTTGACGCAGGGCGTCGGGACCTTCCATTATGGAAGGCTAGTGTTGAATCCGAATCTGTACGCATCAAAGATTCATGGACAACAGCGATCTTTACTGCGGCTAAGGATAATATTATAGAACGTTATATTCAATATCATCAGACAGGTATCATCGAATTTGCAGACCTTTTACAGTCTTACCATGATATTTTAAAAGGTGATAACGAGGTAAGCATACCATTTTGTGATGTAACCGTAGAATTGATTAGGTGGTTTATATCCCAGCTTTTTGAATTGTTGAACTACATCGAACGTTTTTTTTCGAAATATTTCAACCTGGAAAGCAAAATTCCTGAAACCTATCGTGCAATTTCATTCCAGGAGCTAAGCGATATTATCAAGGAATTACAGCGGCAATTGTCCGATATGCAGGTGGAAATATTACTGCAGTCTTCCATTCATGATTTTCTGAATTCAATTGTACTTCCGCAAACGATGATCACTTTTCGTAAGTTGATCTATCTGAAAGAATTTTTAAAGGAATTATCATCTGTTTTTATTCAAACGGAAAGAGGCGATTGGGACAATCAGATCTCAATGGCGCTACTGTATCTGAATTACAACCACCTGGGCTTTTTTTCCTATTACCAGGATCTGGTTAACCTGGAACTTGCTGATGCCGATAACAACGAACAGCATATTGAAATCCTGATGCGCTATCTATCAATCATAAAGGCGGCACAGCTTAAACCTGCTTTTAGTTATAATCCAGAATGGCCTACTATTAAGCTTATGCTTGAAACCTGGCTAAACGATGAGATTGCTACAAGGATGCTGGCAGGGAAAAAGGATTTCAACGGAGCCGGCGCCAAACACTCATATAAACCTGAAAAGCTGCCATTAAATATATCAGTCGCGCAGCTGGCATTAATTGTCAGGTTGTTTTACGAATCCGGCCACTTTGCTATAGCTAATATTAAAGAGATCCTGAGGTTTATTGCACTTCACTACGAGTCTAAGAAACAACAGCACATATCTACCGGCAGTATCCATAAAGAATTTTATAGTGTGACTCAGGTCACTGCTGCAGTGGTTCGAGATATGCTACTCAAAATGGTAGATATTATCAACAAGCGATATTTTCCGGTCATCTTTGCAGTCTGTGCAATAATTGGTTCTCATTCAATAATCTAACGAGCTCTCCAAGCCAGTTATAACTGAAATCTTCCTTTCCTATTAAAACCTTGACGGGATCTTTTACGATATCCTGCAAGGTTTTATACCCCATTAATTTGCTTCTAAGGCAAAAGTTTTCAGTAAGCGGTAAATCACCGAACTGTTTTTCCATAAATATTTGCTCTTCCATAATTTGAATTTTGTGCTTTTAAGCATTGAAAAATAATCTGACCCAGGTTGGTCGCAAAAGGCTTACATGATAAATGTAGACGATTTACAAATAACAAACAAGTAGCACAACCTAAAAAAATCACGGTTTTTTTAGCTGATAAAAAAAGCTGAAAGGTAGCCACCTTTTGGCTTTTTGTGATTTTGTAGCCCCTAAATTAAGTGAAGAGGCCGTTTCATATTTCATTTTGGGCGTAATAACTTCAAAGGGTAGTAAAGGGTATATTACCCAATAACGACTATTTCTGCCTCGGAATTATTTGTCCTTTCGTGTCAAAAAAAGTATATGAAAAACTCAAAAATTGACTTGTTCGAACCATTGTTACAGCGTATCAGCCAGGTTAAAGAGGTTGATAGTTTAAAGCGAAATGCCATGATCATTGCAGAAATCAGGAGCACAATAAAAAAACTTGTGGATTTGTATGAAGGGACATCTTTCGATGATGAGCAACTGGAAATTGAATACTATAAAAGCATCAGGCCGAAATTCTATGCCATGCTTATTTTCTACAGTGAATTGTATAACCTCGAAAAGGCCGTACAGTTTTTAGATTCTATAGGAATCAAATCCTATTATGCCGATGAATTGAAGTTTATCGATGTGTTTTTTAACCGTAACCAGTTCTGTTATCAGTATTACCGTTTGAATGCAACTGAGCTTGATCAACTGTATTTTTTAATGGGTTCAAATATTCAAAGTCACCTCATCCCGGCTGTTCCTGAACTGGTGCCTGAGTCGGGCACCAGCACATCATATCTTTTTTCCAAATTTATTGCTTATGAAAATCTTAGAATTGAATTGCAAACCCGGGCCGACATTTTAGTACCACAGGATAAACCTGAAGCTCCAGCTAATCAGGATGACCCGATAACATGGACCGGCGATTCCATTAACCTGGTAGAGCTTGCTTTTGGAATCTACTTAACCGGACAACTCAATAATGGAAATATATCATTAAGCAGGGTAGTACGCTGGCTTGAACAGCAGTTAAATATCAGGATAGGCCTCCCACACCGCAGGTTCGACGAAATAATCAGGCGGAAACGGATCAGTGCAACGAAGTTTATAGACCTTATGAAGGAAGCACTGCTGAAAAAAATGTCAGGAGGCTGATATTTATTTATGACAACATCCCATGTTGTTGTCAAATACCTGTTTTTCTCTTTTCAATCTTTGCTTAACAACCTGATGATAGTTAGGGTATTAAGTGAACGGATTTCATCAATAGGACACCATTGCCAGCTTCGGCGGGCGACAGAGGTGCCAAGATTCTCAACTTATTAATACCACCCGGATTTCACTATCCGGATAATCCTGGACCTGCTTTTTAAGCGGGATGGGAAACTATTGTCTTCGATCTTTGACATGGTGGGCAGAAGCATTATCCTGTTAGCAGCAGGAAATTTTGTGAAGGTGAGATGGTATCAACAACTGAAAGCACAAAGGCAGGATAGGACCCGGTTTGTAGAAACTGACGTGAGTACGCCCGATGAATTAATTTTAAATAGAACGACTATCATGGTCAATAACCAAAGGGGGCTTACGCCCCCTTTTTTGTAAACCCAATTTTATGGATCCAAAGATCATTAGCCGAATTGACAGGGCAGTCGCCGATAACATGAAAGACATTAAACGTTCATTTGGTGGCCAGGCAGGAATCGTTCAGGATTTTATAATTTTTATCACCAGGCAACTGAAGACCGATCTTTTTGGTTATACCCGTTTTACCCTGCAGCAATTTTGCCTGGAAACAGGGAGGATACGCCAGGACCTCGCGGTCATCTACCCGGATTTTCTTAACGGGAAGTCCTTGCCGCCGATGATCGCAGGGTATGAATTCAAGACGGTATTTGATTATGCCTTGTATACCATGATGGAACGAAACATTATCTTTTCATCAGCTTATGAGGTCAGGGCGGAAGGAGGCATGATACAGATGCAGAGCTTCTCGATCCTGAAAGACCTGAAACTCAATTTTAATAGGAGCAGTAAAGAGCAGAAGATCTATGATGTCCGGCTTTCTGATGATTTACTTCATGGCTTCCTAAGCAGGTACTACACCATAGATACATCGAGTTACCGGCTGGTTGGAAAAGGCAGGGGGGGCGACAGCCGCAAACAATTACTCATTTATCTCTCCAAACTGAAACATATCCTGCTTTCTACAGGTGCGGATAACGAAACCCTAGTTCCCCTGGACAGGTTATGCAGGATAGCCGATATCCTGGACAGCAAGCCCTCTCATAAAAAGCAAAACCTCACCAGGATGCTTGCCTATATCAGGGAGACCGGAAAATTCTTATTCGAATTTCAATTTATCCAGGATAGGTTCAATACTAATTATATGGTCCGGCTCGAATTTAAACCTGATCATTCCAGATATAAACTCCAAATGGAACATTCTTTTTATTACCGGTTATTATCCGGGTTAAAAACCGTATTCGATAGTCGCAAATCAGCCTGTGTAATTATAGATGATGATCCCTTTCAATTTTGGTTAGCGGACATGAGCAGTGACCTGAATTCGAAATCGCAGGTTTTGGTTCATGCCTATTATATAGCCTTTCAAATTAACCTCAATCAGACTCAGGCCCTCAGTCTGATACGAACAGGCAGTTTTCTTAAACCCCTGATTGATGTCAGGTAGTTCGGAAATGATGTCGGATAGTTCGGAGCGGATGTCGGGCTTTTTGATTTTGATGTCTATCTAATTGACCTGGATGTCGGATTTTTTGGCCCCGATGTCGAACTGATTGATTCCAATGTCTGGTGTTTTGACTTCAGCAATTCAATGTCGGCTATTTCGGACATGGTTGATGCTCCGTACAGGGGGATTTCCCTTTCCGATGTCGGACTTTTCGGCCAATACTATATAAAATAATAATTATAAAAAAGAGGTCGCTGTTTCAGCGGACTGAAAGAAAATATTTAACATTTAAAATTTGATTATGGATAATCTCTTAGATGTGAAAGGCCTGAAAGAGCAGGTCTCTATTGTGGATCTGTTGGCCAGGCTCGGTTTTCACCCATTACGCAGATCGGGAAAAGAAGATATTTACCTGAGCATGTTGCGCGATTCGGATACCAAACCTTCATTCGCGGTAAACGACGAACTTGGTGTTTGGTATGATCACGGCTTGGGTAAAGGTGGAAATGTCATTGATTTTGGCCTGCTTTACTGGGGGGGATCAACGTTCAGTGATGTCATTGGTAAGATTAAATCCACCTGTAATCTGCCCATACTTCGTGTTAGCCCGGATTTAAACAGGATAAATACACGCAGGCACGCTTTAAAGGTTCCTCATTACAGGGTCGAATCCGTAAAGGAGTTAGGTAATAATCCTGCAATCAGCCGATACCTGCAAAGCCGCGGCATTTTTAAAGCCGCAGATGGGCGACTAAAAGAGGTCTACTATTTTGTGGAAGACGAAAAAAAGACCAGAAAGTATTTTTTTGCGGCCGGATGGCAAAATGAATTGGGCGGATGGGAAGTCAGGAATAAATATTTTAAGGGCTGCCTCGGGCATAAAGCTATTTCTCTCATTCCGGGGGACAATGACCAGCTGCATGTTTTTGAAGGCTATTTTAATTATTTGAGTTGGAAAACTGATAATCCCTTAATAAACGATACGGTCCTGGTAATGAACACAACTGTTTTATTGCAGGCAGCGATTAAAAACGCAGCCGCCTTTAAGGACGTTTCTATTTATTTTGACCATGATAAGACAGGGCAGGATGCAGCCGCGGAATTTATCCGCAGCCTACCGCTCGCAGTCGACCGGTCGGAAATATATAAGGGATATAACGATTATAATGACTACCTGATCGCCGTTTCCACGCGATCCAGTGAACGTTCTTTTTTCAGATAGTATTGACGGGTTTGAACTGGCTGTTTTATAACCAGGTAGCTGGTTATATTTTAGTTTTTATTGCGGCAAGATGTCCTTTTGTCCGACAAAAACGCCTTCAGCGGTTTTCTCAGCCAACGGAATCTTGCCTTGCCCGTTTCGTGCCTCAACTGATCAAGGATATCAATAACTCGCAACTCGTTATCTCTATGCCAGAAAATCGCAAATCAACCGGCAGACCGAAATTGGAAACAGGTAAGCGAATCAGGAAGATCGACGCACGTTTTAGCGAAGATGAATACCTGGTCATCCTGGAACTGGAAAAACAGTTAGGGATCAGTAAAACGGATCTGGTCAGGACAAGGCTTTTGCAAAATGCCCCCCTGACGATCATTAATGCCAGGGAACTGATCCGGCTGCTGGATGGTATAGGTACTGAACTTGGGCGGGCTGGTAACAATATCAACCAGCTGGCGCACTACGCTAATATACTGCAACTCAAATCTGCTTTGACGCCGGTGGTGATAGAGCGTTTTAACACGCTATTCTCCCAATATATCGACAATCAAACCATACTGGAAGCGGCCTTACGCAAGATCATTCGATATATGGGCAAATAATTGATCCTTAAAAAATAAGCTTATGATTTACATTACATTAACCGGCCCGTCGGTCGCCATTACCATTGCTGCCTATTTTCTGCTCAGGTACCTATCCTGACTTTCAACCGATATAACAGTGGCTGCCAGGACCCCTTCCTGCCCAGGATCAATCTACCCGGGAGTTCATGGAGGGACTGGCGGCGGGGATATGAACAGGGACAAGCCAAAATGATCGTCCGGTATGGACTTGACAAGCAATGCGAAGATAAAAGTGTTTTAAAGTGGGTAAAAGGATATGAGGATATTGATGAGGGATGTGGTTAGTGCATTAAATATCACGAGATGAAATAGCTGGATACATATCACTCTGATACTTCATATCCGGATAATCAGGAGCTGGATATGAAATACCACGATACATTAACAATTTTAACCGGTTCCGGATTTCATTACTATCCTGATACTTCGGTAAAAAGTAACCAGTTCATCTAACCTTCTGTATCCGGTTCATAGATCATTTTATAGCCAGGTATTTTATAGCTGGTTATCTCGTAACCTGTTCGATAGTATCCTGTCCCGATAGAGCAGGATACTTTTGATCTGGATATTACCGATCAGGCTTATTTCTATCACGGTCCAAATGTGCTCGATATATGGTTGTCCGTATCCTATCCTCCTCAGCTTCCTTTGCCGGTGTAAGCTATAATACTAATAAAATTGAAAGGTTGCGCGGTGAATTAATGAAGGTCTCTGGATTCGGACCGTTGCAGGGGCTGGAATCTTTGAGGCCTGAGGACTATAAGAATTACCTTAAAATGGTTTCTGCGCAAAATAAAAGGGTTTCCAAACCGCAGTTTCATGCGGTTATCTCGGCTAAAGGAAAAGCCTATGATAAAGCATCCCTGACGGAGGTTGCTATCCGGTGGCTCCGTCAGATGGGCTATGCCGACCAACCTTACCTGGTCGTTTATCACAATGACACCGGTAATAATCATGTGCACCTGGTTTCAACGAGGATAGGAAAAGATGGCAAAAAGATCAGCAGCGGCTTTGAAAATATCCGAGCCATCCAAAACCTCAACAAGGTGTTGGGATTAGACGAAAAACAAAGGATAAACCTGGATGTGCAAAAAGCCTTAGGCTACCAGTTTAAGACCCGGGCCCAGTTTAAAATGATCCTCGAAAGCGCTGGTTATATATTAAAAGAAACTGGTGGAAATCTCCAAATTATCAAATCCGGCATCCTGCAGGATGAAGTCAAACTTATGCAGATCGATGAGCGTATTCATCAGAATCAGCCTGATACAGATAGAATAAACCAGTTAAAAGCTATTTTTTATAAACATGGTGCCGAACATGATACCAAATTAATGCCCGTGAATTCCGTTTCAGCAGGCAGGGATATAATTAATTTGAAAGGGTATACATCGGATTTTGCTGCTTACATGCAAGACAAACATGGCATAGCGCTCATTTTTCACTTTAAGGATGACAAGCCACCTTACGGCTATTCAATCATAGATCATGCGCAAAAAGGTATATACAAAGGAAGTGACATATTGCCAATGAAAATACTCCTGGCAATACAGCAGGATAGGAGCGTTGTTGATCAAAAAATGCCTTCCAAGCTGTTGCCTCCGGTTCCTGAAAATTATGAACTTACGGCAAACAGAGAATATTACAGGACATTGCTTTCGGCTGCCCTGAATAATTATCCTGACCTCAAGCAAGGCCTGCATCACCAAGGCCTCGAGGTAATGCGTCATGACGATGAACTATACCTTGCAGATCCTGCGGCTGACCAGTATATACCGGTTAGCTTATTATTAGACGGGTCCGGCACTTTATTAATGGAACGATATTATGGGCTAAAGCCCGAGCCGGAAATCGCTATTATCAATATAAATAGACCCATCGCAGCTATACAGATAGCGGCAGATATCGATGATGAAGCCATTCATGGTCGTAACCGGAGACGAAAGAAAAAGGCGCGTGCCAACAGCAGGTAAACTTAAATAACTATTTTATGATCATAATCATCGGGAACCAAAAAGGTGGCTCAGGGAAAAGCACGCTTACATTATTGCTGGCGAACTACCTCACACTGGCCAAAAAAAGTAAAGTCACAGTCATTGATATGGATTACCAGCAATCCATCGCCCAGAAATTCGAAAAAGCCAAGTTGCTTGAAAATGAGGAGCCTTACGAGGTCATCGCGGCCGCGCTGGAGGATTACCCCGATCTGTTGGAAGTATTAACAGGCAATTCTCAGGACATCATTTTAATAGATCTTCCGGGTAAGCTGGACGATGATGGACTGATACCCGTATTTCAATCTGCTGACCTGGTCGTTTGCCCCTTTGCATATGATGAATTTAGTTTTGAATCCACCATATTATTCTCAGTCGTACTAACAAAAATTAACCCGCAGGTCAATATCGTTTATGTTCCCAACCGGATTAAGGCGAATGTCAAATACGAAACCCAAGCCGATGTCGACGCGCAGTTGGCCAAATTCGGCAGCCTGACCCAATCCTTACCTGATCGGATCGATTTCCAGCGTACCAATACCATGATGACCCCGCTTTCCGTCTACCCGGTCATTTTGCCCGTATTTAAACAGATCTACGAACAATACCTAAAAAACAACTAATGAATGAAATTAAATCCCTCGCGGATCAGATCCGTGGAAAAATTAATCAGCCCGAGGCACTGGTGGCCCCGAAACCGGTCGCCGTAAAGAAAAAGCAAAACAAGGCTGAAGCGCTGGAAATCGTCGAGTTACTCCGGGGTTATGATATTTCGGGTCACAAAAGTATGGTGCACGCCCGGTTTGATGCACAAACGGCCCAAATGCTGCACTACTTTAAAATGGCAACAGGCGTGGAAGTCACCAGGCTGGTAGCCTATTCGGTCCGGCGGCTATTTGAACAGCACCCGGAACTTAAAATAATCATCAAACAATATATTCAACAATTGGAATTATGAACTGGTTACATTTTTTTCTTTGGATCGCTTGCATATACGCAATTTATTACCTGGTCATTATTTTTGCTGACTTCCTCCGCACAGGAAATAAACCTGATGCTCAGGGTTGGGTAAATGAACTGACGTTTTCAGAGATTGAGTCTCCACAACGGATAGTTATGGAGGAACAAAGTATTTCATTACCCGCAACCGAATCGAAGGCAGGAAATAGTCAGGGAGGATCAGCGATCATTGCTTCCGGTGGTGTTCTGATCAGGGAGCTATTCAGCCTGGCCCGAAAGGAATCCATCGTATATACCGGCCAGGTAAGCTATTAGCTATGAAATACCTGAAGCTTATCCCAGCCAGCTTGCTTTTTATCCCATTTCCGGCTCATGCGCAGCCAGGTATTGACGAAATGCAACAGGCAAAGCAAAACCTTACATCCTCGTTCTTTTCTGCGGTTGATTTTTCGCTGGTGCTGGCCGGCCTATTCGGCATTGTCGGCGCAGTGAAGATTTATCATAACTGGCAGATGGGTAAAGAACGGATAACCAATGATGTGGCGGCTTGGTTCTTTGCCTCTTTTTTTATGGTGATCGCCGGGGCTTTCCTCCAGGCGGTATTCGGCATTTAGCCCTTTTTTTGCCTCCTTTTAACAAGCGGCTCCATACAGGAGGCCGCTTTTTTTATGCCTAAAAAATCTCAAATAAATTTTTAATAAACCCAATAACAAATGAACAGAACAAAAAAAATCTGGGCTTCAGCATTATTGCTTGCCCTATCCGTACCAGCCTTTGCGCAAAATGGTGTAAATGGCCTGAATACGGCCACGACCACACTCAAAACCTATATAGCCCCGGTGACTAACATCACACTGGTTATCGGTGGTATCGTCGGCATTGTTGGTGCCATCCGGGTATATTCCAAATGGAATTCCGGGGATCAGGATATCAATAAAGAACTCATGGGATGGGGTGGATCCTGTGTGTTCCTGGTGGTATCAGCACTGGTGATCAAAGCTTTCTTCGGTTTATAATGGGGAAGCGGTTTGCTGTATATAAGGGGCTGCAGAAGCCCCTTATCTTTCGCGGCTTCAAAGGAAAATTTATTTACTGGGGATTAGCTTCCCTTTTGACCGGTTTGGTGCTGGGCGCTTTGGTCATGTCCCTAATTAATATGTGGCTTGGTGCTTTGGTTTTGATTGGCTGTATCGTAGGCGGCCTGCTTTATACCGCCAGCCGGCAAAAACAGGGTCTACACGGGAAGACCCGCACCAACGGAATTTATATTATTAATCAGATCAACCATTATGGCCGCAAAGAAAGTTTTTAAAATACCCTATGCCGGAGTGGATACCAGCGGAGAGTTTGACCTTTTGATTGGGCTCAACGGTGAATATTCTGTTATCATCAGCCTGATCAATCCTGTCGTTCGGTTCTCGGCATCCCCCTCTGGTTATGACGAGTTTCATGCACTGGTCATCAGTATAGTTAAAATGCTTGGAGATGGCTATATTCTTCAGAAACAAGACATCATCAGCCGCTCTGCGTTTCCGGATAAGCCGGCCGAAGAATACCTTCAAAAAAAGTATAACGAACATTTTGCAGGCCGCTCCTTTGCAAAGACAACCACTTACCTAACCATTACGCGGCAGATAAAAAAAAGCGCATTTTATGTATTTAATGCCAAAGCACTGGTAGAATTCCGGCAAACGATCAATAAAGTGTTGGATGTATTGACGGCTGCCAAAACAGCCCCTGTATTATTAAGGGAAAAAGAGATCAACCTTTTTGTTTTACAAGTCTTAAGTATGACCTTCAATAAGCAACCTATCGCATTAAATAACCTGAGTGCAAATGATTCGGAGATCAGGATGGGGAATTTGCAATGCAGGAGCATCAGCCTCGTCGATGTGGACAGCATTGACCTGCCCCAGGAAGTTGGTACGTACGTGGAATTGAATGATAAGGAAACCATGCGGGGGTTTCCCGTGGATTTTCTATCGTTTTTATTTAAGGTTCCAGGTTACGAAGTGATTATATTCAACCAGCTGATCGAAATCCCGGTCCAGGTGGCCACCTTACGCAAACTGGAAAGAAAGAAAAAACAGCATTCCGGGATTCCTGACCCGGCAAACGATCTCTGTGTGGAGGATATCGATCTGTTGTTAAAAGATGTCGCCAGGGAAAGTCAGTTACTGGTGAACTGTCATTTTAATATCCTGGTATGCGCTCCGGAAACTCAGCTACAAAAAGCCTGCAATTTTATTGAAAATTCGCTTTTCCAACTTGGAATTCTCGCGAGCAAAAGTGCTTATAACCAACTGGAACTTTTCCGTTCTGCCCTTCCCGGCAACGCAGTAGAAATTCAGCATTATGATTGGTTCCTGACGACCAGCGATGCGGCGGTATGCTTCTTTTTTAAAGAATCACTGCCCGCGGATGAGCCTTCGGATTTCCTGATCCGTTTTACGGATAGGCAGGGTATCCCCGTTGGGATCGACCCGGCTGACTATCCTATGAGAACCGGGCGGATTAACAATAGGAATAAGTTTGTTTTAGGTCCATCAGGTTCTGGTAAATCTTACTTTGTCAACAGCTTTGCAGAACAGTACATGTTATATAATATGGATATGGTCATTGTTGACACCGGTGATTCGTATTCCGGGCTTTGTTCTTACTATAAGGGAAAGTATATAACGTACACCGAAAAGGAGCCGATCACCATGAACCCTTTCCAGATCGACGAATCTGAATACAATATTGAAAAAAAAGATTTCCTCTGTACACTGATCGGTGTTGCCTGGAAGGGGGCTGAGGGGACGTTCAGCCCGGTCGAACGTGATGTGATCGCTAATGTGATCTCCGCTTACTATAGCAAATTCTTTTCAGAAAAAGGGGAGTTGAAGTTTGATACCTTTTATGAGTTTGCCATCAAAAAGATCCCAGAGATAAGGACAGAGGAAAATATTCCGTTTGATTTGGATGAATTCCGTTACGTATTAAAGAAGTTTTATAAAGGTGGGGAATTCGCGACAATTCTGAACAAAGAGGCAGATAAGTCTTTATTTACGGAGCGTTTTATTGTCTTCGAAATTGACAGTATCAAGGAATCGAAAATTTTGTTTCCCATTGTTACCCTAATCATTATGGATGTATTTATCCAGAAAATGCGTTTCAGAAAAACACAACGGAAATGCCTAATTGTTGAAGAGGCCTGGAAAGCTATCGCCAGTCCGCTTATGGCCGGATATCTTTTGTACCTCTATAAAACAGTACGGAAGTTCTGGGGCGAAGCCATTGTGGTAACGCAGGAGTTGGGCGATATCATCGGTAACGCGGTGGTCAAAGACAGTATTATCAATAACTCGGATACGATCTGTTTGCTCGACCAGACCAAGTTCAAGGATAATTATAACGAGATCGCCGCTTTATTGTCTATCAACGAGACCGAACGCCGCAAGATCTTCACCATCAACCAGCTGGATAATAAAGAAGACCGGGGCCGTTTCAAAGAGGTATATATCCGCAGGGGCTCCGTCGGCGAAGTGTATGGTGTAGAAGTATCGCTATCCCAGTATTTGACCTATACAACGGAGAAGCCTGAAAAATCTGCTGTGGAGGTCTACACTAACGCTTTTGGTTCCTATCCATCCGGCCTCGATGAATTCATTAAAGACATGCAAAATAGCGGCTTGCAACTGGGGGATTTTATCAAACGTGTCAATCAGGCAGGTGTACCCGTCCATTAACCATTAAATCAATTTTTATGAAAAAGTGCCTGTTTATTTTGCTGCTTTTAGCAGCTGGAACTACTTATGCTCAATCGCTGTATGTTGATCCGGTTACAGCCGCAGCAATGTTATCTCACAGCCTCGTTATTGACGGGCAGCTAAATACGACTAATAATAACCTGAGTGCCATTGAGCGCGGACAACTGGCTGTAACCGGACAGCTGATAATCGTCAATAACATGCAGGATAAAATCTATAAAGGGCTCAGCGAAGTTGCGGGAGTTATCAATAGCATTGGCACGATCAAAGATATTGCTGAAACAGGGGTCGATATCGTCAATGATCTTGAACTGGCCGTTAAAACTGCGAAGTCGGACCCGATTCTGCTTTTATTCGCTGAAAGCGGCGCGCGGGATTTCGAGAACCGTGCAATCAGGCTCGCTGCGGATGTCAGCGCTTTTGTGCTGAAAGGTGGCAAATCTAACCTGATGGATTCCGGGGAAAGAGCAAAACTGCTTAACCACATCGTTGATGAGCTCCGCATTTTAAGGGGGATTGCCTATGGTATGCAGCGGACCATGTACTGGGCAAAAATGCGTGGTATCTGGAAATCTCTTAATCCCTGGGCCGAATGGCAAAATATGGATGTACAGATCGCCAATAGTGTGTTAACCGAAGCCAAATATATAAAACGATGATCACAAGATTATTTATTATTTGCCCCATTTGGTTATTACTGAATGCGGCGTCTGCTTTCGGGCAGCAGAAAGCATTAAACATACCCGGGATTTGGCAACTGGTTGGTGAATCCAAATCAGAAAACAAACTACAGAAGACCGCCCGGGACCGGCAGTTCAGGAATACTGCGGAAGAATATGGAAATAAGACCATGCTCGATAAACTTAAAAATACCTACCGAACCATTCAACAACGGTATAGCACTTTAGGTACTGCTATTAATGCGGCTAATGTTGGGATCGACGCCGAGCCAATGGTCAGCAGGATTATCAGTAACCAATCTGAATTGTACGCGCTGGCGCGGGACAATCCAGCCATACTCGCACTGGCCTATAAAACGGAGATTCAATTCGCGGATAAGGCCCAGATGCTGATCCGGTATCTCGTTGGTCTCTGCCTAAGCATTGGGGATGTGAACCAGATGAAAGCATCTGACCGCAAGATATTGTTTGATTATATCCTATTTGAATTAAGTAACATTCAGGACTTATCTGGAAATCTGGTCAATAGCGTTCGTTACGGCAACTTGGCTTCACTGATCCGCTCGGTAAACCCATTTCAAAATTATATCGACCAGGACAAAGTTATTGTCAGAGATATTATTAATAACGCTAAATACCTGAAACAATGAAATATTTAATTCTTAATTGCTTAGCTATGAAACTGTCGCTATTGATGCTGTTGGTTAGCTTTAATTTGGATGCTTTTGCCCAGGGCTACGAAATCGTTGTGGATTACAAACATACTGCAGCCGTTATAGAGAACGGAGCTGTACAATCCGCCGCGGAGATCTCCCACAGTAATTACCTGGACAAGATCAATAAAAATCTACAGACGATTAACACGAACACAGGATCTGTGGTGTTGGCGCAAACCATGATCTATGAAGGCCTTTCCAATATAAATTCAGCATTGAAAAATGGCCTGGTGGTTAAAGACCTCGCGGTTATTACAGCCGATATTCTTCGCTATACCAATCAGTCGATAGAATTAGCTAAGGCCCAGCCATATCTCCTGCTGTTCGCTGAAAGTTATGCCGGGCAGATCAGGGGTAGGGCAACCCGGCTTGTTGGTGACGTATCCAAATTTGTTCTCAAGGAAGGTAGTAACATACTGGCTAACTACAATAGCCGGGATGAACTTCTAAATCATGTTCGGCAGGAGTTGCAGATTATTGACGGCATGGCCTATGGAGGATGGAAGGCAATGTTCTGGGCAAAAGAACGGGGTATCATAGCCAGTATCAATCCTTATGAAGGCTATATCAATAATGACCGGAATACGGTTAATGAAATTATCAGAAACGCTAAATACTTAAAACCATGAAAAATTTTATCAAATATCTATTCTTATGGTCAGTTATGCTGACCAAACAATTAAGCTTCGCACAAACTTCTATCAACGATGAGGCTATCCGTTACCAGGAAGAGCGGATGGTGTTTAAACAATGGGACAAGAACAAATTTAAGCCCTCCAGCGGATTCCTGGGTTTGAATCCTTACTACTGGCTAACCTGGGGCCAGATGCCCAGCTATAAAAAAACAGACCTGCGTCCGCTGGGGCCATCGGGGCCGCAAACCCAGCGAATCGCACTGGTTGCTACTATGAATAATACAGACAATAGTTATAAGCTCCATTCAGATACCCTCAGGAACTCGGCTGTTTCTGATATCGGCAACCAATCCGGGCTGATTACGGCCGCAGATCCTTTATGGCTCTTGTACTACGCGAAAGAGTTGGAGCCGGTTTTGGAACATTCAGACGCTTCGATTTTAAGCGGTTTGCCGGATGCTGTACGGCAAAAGGTAATTTCAGAAGGCCTGCTGGATTGGTACAAAAAAGAGTTGGATATGCTGAAGGAACGCCTTGACGCGGCACGAAGTACAGATATGGATAGGGGATCCCGGATCATGGCTTATCACCGGATGCTGCAACAATACCGGACGCTGGAAGCGACCTGGGGAATCCGGACGGCCACGGCGGCGATCAATATGCAAATGGTCAAACAGCAGCAAAAGGTTAGGGGAGGTCTGGTTTCGCCCGCTAACTGGACAACGCAGAACGATGTAGAGATAGCAAAACAGGTACTGCGTGACCGGAAATATTGAATTTTGCTAGCAGATGGTAGCTGATTTTTGGTATATTTGTTTACATGGAAAGTATTCTGATACATCCCGAAAGCCCGGAGCAATTGAAAACGGTTAAAGCTGTTTTGAAGGCATTGAAGGTGCAGTTTGAATCAGCACCCGTTACCCTGCCTGCCCACGTTTCAGAAAGTATCCGGCGCGGGATCAGTCAATTTGAGGCCGGGAAAAGTATTTCACTGGAAGAATTTACCCAAAAACATTTATCGGAATAATGAACTTTGAGATCAGGTTTACCCCTGAAGCAGAAGAAACATTTCAAAGTATAGTTGCCCAGCTCAGGACACGGTGGGGCAATGCTTACGTGAAAAAGTTTAAGCTTAAAGTAGCTGGTTCCCTTAAAACGCTTGCCGTTACGCCATATTTGTACGCGGTTGCAGAGGAGCAAACACAAGTCAGAAAATGTGTGCTCCATAAAAACTGTTCCATGTTATACGCGGTCTACGACCATACCGTGCTTATCATCTGTTTTTGGGATAACCGGCAGGACCCTTTGCTGTTATCCTGATAGTCATTATCTTAAATCATTCGTCCTGGCCATCAGCCGGGATTTTTTTTGCCCTTTGTTTTCGGGCAGTTTCACATTAAATAAAACTTTATGAAAAAAATATCGCTGCTGGGGTTCCTCCTTTTTTGGGGAAGCGGATTTTGTTATGCCCAGGTTGCAGATCCGGATTATAAAAAATCCATTGAATATTTACAGGGCAATGGCGTTTACGAAGAAGGCGTGATGGTTTTCCTCGCCGGTCTGAAAGATTCGATCTGGACCCATTTTGACATGTTCATCGTTGACGCCAAAGCGTTGGCTGCTATCTTTATGATCATCTATTTCGCGATCAAATCTTATGAGATGATGGTCGGCGATAAACGCATGGAGATCATGCCACTTATTCGGCCTTTTGGGCTGGCGATGGTGATTATCTGGTGGGGAGCTTTCGCTAGAATGGTTGCCTTTCCCACGGATCTGGTGGCAATCAAAACAGAGGAAATGTTCAAAAGTGAGCAGAGTAACGTAGATAATCTGCGTTTCACCAGGGCTGACCTGATGATTAAAGTTGCCAATGCCTTGTATACATACCAGGCCCAAACCGAGGTTGCTGAAAAAGAGTCGAATACCTGGTATGGTAAAGCATGGGATTCGGTAACCAGTACGGTTAAGGAGGGGATTTCTACCGTTGTTGCGCCTTTGCTTGAGTTAAAGAATAGGTTGCAAGTAGGTATGCAATTGCTCATGACGCAATTGGTAGAGTTATTAGGTATCTGGATATTACGGATCGCGGTCTATATTATCTTTATGATCCAGATCATTTATTCCAGTATCCTGATTATACTCGGGCCTTTTGCAGTAGCCGCCAGTATCCTTCCGGCATTTAGGGACAGCTTCAGTACCTGGGTGGCCCGCTTTATTTCTGTTAATCTGTATTCCGGCATCGCGTATCTCATTATGTACCTCTGTGCGCTGATGCAGAAATACGCGCTGACCTCTGAGATCAGTAAGTATAAGGAGTTGGTAGGGTCAGACGGTACAAGCGGTAGCCTGGAAAAACTGGCCTGGTTTGCGGGGAACGGGATACTTTCCTTTGGTACTGTAGTAATCGTTTTCCTAATCGGCGCGATCTGTATGTTCACCGTGCCAAGTATCTCCACCTGGATCATTTCTACCTCCGGTATCACTTCTGCCAGTTCCAGTTTTGGCCGTGGCGCTGCTACGGTAACCGGTCTTGCCCGAAAGGCGTCGGGCAGTTTTCTTTAACAACTTTTAATCTCAATTTATGATCATTAAAAATATCGAAGCCAAGATACGGCTGGCGACCTTCGTCGCCGCGGGTAGCTTTTTGACGGCCATCATCATTTCACTGATTTGCTGTTCATACGCTTACAAACAGGTTGCTAATTCCGAAAAGAGTATTTATGTACTGAATAATAACGTCGCCTTACAAGCCAGTCAAACCGACATGATGATGAACCGCCCTGCGGAATACCGCTCGGTCATCGACCTGTTCCACGCCCTCTTCTTTTCCCTGACACCGGATGATAAGTTTATCGAGTACCAGATGAAAAAAGCGATGTACCTCATTGATGAATCCGGGGTCCAGCAGTACAACAACCTGAAAGAGAATGGGTATTTCAACTCCATCCTCTCCAGCAGTTCAGTACTTACCCTGCAAACGGATTCCATTTCCCTGGACATGCCCCGGCACTATTTCAGGTTCTACGGGAAGATCAAGATTGATCGCAGGAGCTCAACTGTTGTCCGCTCGCTCATTACCGAAGGGAACCTCAAGGATATCCGGCGGAGCGATAATAATTCACATGGAGTACTGATCACCAATTGGAAAACTTTAGAAAACAAAGATCTCGAAGATGTTCAAAAAAATTCATTCTAACAGAACACCGGGTGTTACGGTATTCGGCGAAGTCAAAAAAGAGTTCAGTATTTACTTCGTTAAATTCGAAAAATGGTGCCAGTCACTTGCGGATCGCTACCCGGAATTTCTCTTCCGGCTCATGATCTTACTGATGGCGGTTTCGCTTATTCTCTCCTTTACCGTGTTTAGGAATAAGGATACATCGTCCGAAGAAAAGATGGTTTCTGTAAAAAAAGTTCCTTTAAACACAGGCTTTGATCAGATTATCAATACAGGAACAGCATTGAAAACGACCATTAGGTTAAAAGCAGAGGTAGATAGCCTGACGGCTCAAAAGTCGTTAACGCCTGCAGACAGCGTGCAACTTGAAAAAGACCTGGATCAATTGCGGGAGATTAGTAAACAATTTAGCAAATAAGCCATGAACATAGATTTTAAACAACCCAAGTACATCGCGCCTTTGTTGCTGCTGCCATTTTTGTGCCTGTTCTTTTATGTGTACCAAAGCAGCACTTCAAAAGAGGTTACTCAAAAACAGCCGGTAACAGGGCTCAATGCCACTGTGGCCGAAGTATCCGGTGATGTCAAAAAAAAGCAATTATCGGATAAGCTGGATGCCTATCGTAATACTTACAAAGAGGCAGACGGTTACACCGCGGTAATACCGATACCGAAGGAACAGGCCGGGACAGCGACTTTCGACAATAGCTACAGTGAAACGGAAAAGCGAAAACTGGATTCAATAGACCGGGCGATGAAAATAAAATACGCAACTAACGTAGTTCAAAATCCTTTGGTGAATGAGCAGCGTCATGTTGATCCGGGGGACCGGGCCATGGCTGAGGCGCTCAAAGGTTTGACCAAAAGGCGTCAGCAAAACCTGGCAGAGGAACGGCAGAACAGCCATGCTGTAAAGGAAGGAGATCCGATGGATCTGTTCAAGCAACAAATGTCCTATATGGACAGTATGAATAAAGCCAATGACCCAGCCTTTAAGACGGAAAAGCTGAAAAAGGAGGCTTTGGATAAAGCAGAACAATTGCGCACAGCGCAGCATTATCTTAAAGTCAGTAAAATCGGCGAACAAGCCTCCGGGTTCAATACAGTTCTTCCCGAGCGGCATAGCGACCCGATCAAAGCGATTATTGATGAAAACGTAACGGGTTATGCCGGTTCTCGTATCAGGATCAGGCTGTTGGACGATATCATGGCAGGGAAGGTTTCTGTCAAAAAAGGAACCTACCTCTACGCTTTGATCAACGGTTTTTCCGGACAGCGGGTAACATTGCTGGTTACTTCCATTTTAGTGGACAGCCAGGTACTTCCGGTAAAACTGGAGATCTACGATCTGGACGGCATGCCCGGCCTGTATGTACCGGAATCAGCCTTTCGTGATTTTACCAAAGATCTGGGTGGTAACTCCATGCAGGGAGTGAACTTGGACGGCAGTTCAGGATCGGGTAACCAGTTTCTGATGAGTTCAGCCAGCAAGATCTTCCAGTCTACATCGTCTGCGATTGCTGAAGCGATCAGAAAGAATAAAGCTAAATTGAAATACAATTCCTGCCTTTACTTAGTCGATAACGATGCGCTGCAAAACGCGCCTAAAAATTAATCCAATGAAAAAAATATTCTTTTGTTTCCTCGCTGGCTTGCTGGTGGGAGCGCATACCCATGCTCAGCAAACACAGATGGCTGATGGTGTCAAAAAAACGCAACTGCCGGTAATTTACCTGCCGGTAAATGTATCAGTGCATTTTATTTCCCCGGAAGCTATCCAATACGTAGACATATCTGCAAAAGCTATTACAGGTGACCTGCCATTAAAAAACGTACTGAGGATTCGTTTGAACTCCGATACCACGGGGGAGGGGCGCGCTTTTGATGATGCGGTCGTAACGATCACCGGTGAAAAATTTATTGCCCAGTACCGGGTAGTTAAGGCCAATGCCATTACAACGCGGGATGCGGTAACTGATGTCGAAATCCTGCCATCTATGACCAGGCCATTGGATATCTCTGGTATAGGTTTATCAGAAAATCAGCTCAGGACTATTGCGCTAAGGCTGGCGACGAGAGAAAACAGCCACCCGGTCACGGCCAACAAAGCTTTTGGCATCAAGGGAACGGTCAATAACTTGTATTCTTTCGGCGATTACTTATTCCTGGATCTTGGATATCGGAATAAAACAAATCTCACCTATGCTATTGATGAGTTTCGTTTTAAGGTCGATGATAAAAAGATCACCAAAGCCTCCAATGTGCAATCCCTCGAGATCAGGCCGGAATGTATTTTGTTTAATACAGGAAGTTTTAAACGGAATTACCGCAATATCTTCGTGTTCAAAAAGATGAGTTTTCCAGGCAATAAGGTACTGCATATAGAGCTCAGCGAAAAACAGCTATCCGGGCGTGTGATCGCCCTTGCCATATCTTATCAGGACATCCTCGACGCTGACGTCGTACCATCCAATTAAATCTTTTCCACCTTAGCACGATTGTCTATTTAATTGCTGCTATTCAATACCAAATCTTTATGGAAGAAACACATGAGATGCAAAAGTTGCACGGCTTTATGCAATGCCTTATTTATTTGTCTATTGCACTGGAGGTGGCTGTGTTCGTTTACATCGGGGCGCCCTTCTGGAGTGTTTTCTCCACTCCACTGATCAAAATTGCGTCTATTGTCATTTACAGGCAAGTAATCTTTAGTAAGCTGCTGACCTTGCTGCTGATCTGCCTGGTTAGTATCGGAACCCTTTCTAAAAAAAAGCTGGACCTCGATCCGAAAAAACATATCCTGTACCCCTTGGCGTTGGGCTTGCTGTTATTCTTTGGCTGTATTGCCTGTTATAACCGCCCATCAGGTTTGGCTTTTGATTATACGAGCTGGTTCAATCTGATCTATATCATCTGTTCTTTTACAGGAGCCATGATGACAAGCGTAGCTATGGACAATGTTTCCAAAATGATCCGCTCGGGCTTGGGTAAGGATATCTGGAATGTGGAGGGGGAAAGTTTTATGCAGCCGGTCAACCTGGTCGATACGCCGTATTCAGTCAATATTCCGATGCGTTTTTATTACAGCGGAAAGGTGAGAAGAGGTTGGATCAATATTGTTAACCCATTCAGGGGAACTATTCTGATCGGTACGCCGGGCTCCGGTAAATCATTTGGTGTGGTCAACCCTTTTATCAGGCAAATGATCGCAAAGGGTTTTTGTACCTGTATTTATGACTTTAAGTTTCCCGATCTGGCCAGGATCGCTTATTACCATTATCTTTTGGCCAAGCAGGAAGGAAAATGTCTTACGCACCAGTTTCATGTCGTCAACCTCACCGATGTGGAAAAGAGCAGGAGGATCAATCCCTGGAAAAGTGACTACCTGCAAACATTGGCAGATGCGGCAGAAGCCGCCGAAGGCCTGGTGGAAGCTATGAAGAAAGGGGACAGGTCAGGTGGGAGCGATCAGTTTTTCACCCAATCCGCTATTAACTTTCTCTCAGCCTGCGTATATTTTTTTAGCAAATACACCAGAGGGCGCTACGCCAGTTTTCCGCACGTACTGGCTTTCCTGAACCAGTCTTACGAGGATGTTTTTGATACCCTGTTCACAGAACCGGAACTGCATCCCTTATTGTCCCCTTTCAGGTCTGCCTGGCTATCCAAAGCCTATACGCAACTGGAAGGTCAGATCGGAACGCTGAAGATCTTTATCAGTCGCCTGGCGACGAAAGAGACCTTCTGGGTGTTTTCAGGTGATGATTTTAACCTCAAGATATCGGACCCGGACAGCCCCGGCATGCTGATCCTCGCCAATGATCCCAATACCCAGAGCATCAACGCTGCCAGTTATTCTATCGTGATGAACAGGTTGACAAAGCTGGTTAACAGCAAGGGAAACCTGCCTTCTGCTTTAATTATCGACGAGATCCCGACTCTGTTCATTAATAAGGTAGAGAACCTGATCGCTACCGCGCGGTCCAACAAGGTCGCTATCCTGATGGGGCTACAGGAGTTACCCCAGTTCAACCAGCAATACGGGAAGGATACAGCAGCAACTATCACATCGGTCGTTGGTAACGTGATGGCGGGTTCGGTAAGGAATAAAGAAACACTTGAATGGCTTGAACGCTTGTTTGGTAAGAATAAGCAGGTCGGGGAGGGTCTTTCTATCGACCGTAATAAAACTTCAACTTCCCTGAACGAGAAGCTCGAACCGCTGATCCCCGCAGGTAAGATGGCCTCCCTGAACACCGGTGAAATGGTAGGGTTGATCGCGGCCGATGTGCAGGAAACCTTCAGCGGAAAATTCGAGACCTCTGCGATCAATTGTCGTGTCAGCCTGGATATGGAAGGTATTAAAAAGGAAGAAGCGGGGTACCGGGACCTGCCGGTTTATTATGATTTCGGTGGTCAGAAAGAAAATATCCTTCGGGAAAACTTTATGCGGATCAACCGGGAGGTTGAAATGGTGATCAGGGAGGTGAATAACAGGACTCCCGGGCAAACTATGCCCAAAGCGAGCATGCGGGGTACCGTTGCCTAGTTGCCTGTTTTCATAATCTATAATTTATTTATTAAAACAATTGAACATGAAGGATGAACTAACAGGCACCCTCGTTTTGGTGCATCCCGAGTTGGCCGCCGACCCGGCCAATAAACAGAACCAGATCGGAATTATTACAGACTATGACCTGGTTAAAGATGATGTATATGTCAGTTTTGGCAAAGGGGAACAGGCTTTGTATAGCGGTGACGCCCTGCTGGTCATGAAATCGGAAAACGATGTCTATACCGCACTGATGGAGAACCGGCCGAATTTACAGGCTTCCGATTTTAAAACACTTTTCCAGGCCAACCTGATGCAACAATACGGGCATTCCGGCCAGCTTAAGGGCGCTATGGAATTGTTACGGCAGAACCCTGTGCTGCGCGAGTTCGGAATGGTAAGCCTGGAGGAAAAGCTGGGCATGGTTAAAACGGAAAGTGTCGATCTCAACCAGTTTCGCCCGCCTCAAATGGAGCGATAGACCGATGGCTTTCCTAACACGAATTTCAATGCTGATCGGCATGGCCGTGCTTCCGCTCCGCCACATTCAGCTTACTTCCGGATTTGGTTACCGGCATCATCCGCTAACAGGTCGGTATGCCTTCCATGAAGGTATTGATCTCGCTGCCCGGCAAGATACGGTGTTCGCCATCCTGCCAGGTAGGGTGCAAAAAGAGGGATATCATGTTTTATCAGGAATATATATTCGCCTCGATCATGGGCTGTTTCAAAGTTCCTATGGCCATCTTTCCAGGCTCTTAGTCCTGCCTGGGGAACAGGTGAAAGCGGGTGAGCCGATCGCAATTTCTGGTGCTACCGGAAAGGTGACCGGTGAACACCTGCATTTTAGCATTCAGTTTAAAAATCATTTTATTAACCCGCTGGCATTTTTATATGCCATCATATTAAAACAAACAGATCATGAGCAATTTTAAGCCACTTCATGAACAGATCGCAGAAAAGCTGGTCGCCGAATTGAAAGCCGGTACGTCTCCTTTTCAGAAACCCTGGACAGATGACAACTCCGCCGCTTATATCGTCCCGGTGAACCCGACCACAGGGAAGAACTACCGGGGAATGAACGCATTATGGCTCGGTATGCAGAACAGGGAAGATCCTCGCTGGATGACCTTGAAACAGGCCTCCTATAATAATTGGACCGTAGAGAAAGGAGCCAAGGCTACCCTGATCAATTTCGTTAAGCATACGGACATCAGGCCTGTTCTGGATGAAAAGAACGAGCCTGTCTTAAACGAAAACAGTAAGCCAAAAACAGAGACGGTCAGACTGGAAAAACCCGTTATCACCAACGCATGGGTGTTCAATGCCGAGCAGATCAATGGCATACCCGAATGGAAAGCAGCCCGTGAAGAGATGTTAGCGGGGCAGACCTGGTCACCTTTGGAGAGGGCTGAGCAACTGGTCGCCGCAAGCCAGGCCGTCGTTAAACATGGCGGTAATGAGGCTTATTACAATCCGGGCAAAGACTTTATTAAATTGCCTGCACAAAAACAATTCGACAGTGCCGCGAAATATTATGCGACCCTGCTTCATGAATTGGGCCACTGGTCAGGACATGAAAGCAGGCTTAACCGGGATATGGGCGGAAAATTTGGTACGGAGGCTTATGCTAAAGAAGAACTCAGGGCTGAGATCGCTTCTTTAATGATCGGGAGCGAATTGAATATCGGCCATAATTTCGGTCAGCATGCCGCATATGTGGAAAGCTGGATCCGGGTTTTACAGGATGACCCCACTGAATTGTTTAAAGCGTCAGCTGATGCCCAGAAGATCGCTGATTATGTCCTTAATATCGACAGGCAGCAGGAAATTAAACAGGACATGCAGCACAGTACCAATCCTAAAGGACTAAACAAGGATGACGTTATTTCCTACAAGGAAACGGAATACAAGGTGCTGGCTATTCTCAAAGGTAAAACCGCGCAGCTGGAAGACCTGGGATCTGGAAAAAAATTCAAGGTCGGTCCGAAGGATGGATTGTACACGTCGCTGATCAATGCGAAAAACAATACAGAACAGGCCATTGAACGTCAGCCGGTAGTTGAAGAACGGGCGCTGGCTGAAGAAAAACACACGGAAACTACTTATTCCATAGAAAGATAAAATCATCGACATGGTACGAAAAATTTATAAGGATCAGGATCTGCCAATTGGAGATCTTGGTCAGATCGGCCTGGCTGAAAATGGAAGGTTGATATTGGATGAAAGTGATCTGCAGGCATTGCTGTCAGGAAGCAGGACGGGAATGCTTAAACTCCAGAATATAACGGCTGATGGAGCAAATATTGATTCGCTTGATGCCAAATTATCGCTCAGACAAAATGATAGGGGAAGCCTGGATTTGTTAGTACACCCGGTTTACCGGGAGGCCAGTTATCCAGAGTACCTGACAGACTCAGAAGCCGAGTCGCTGGAAAAAGGAGCTGAGGTAAACTTGGAAAAGATAATTAATGATCATGGTGTCAAAAAAGAGGTGCTGGTCGAGTTCGATAGGGAGACAAGGGAGTTTATTATAACGGATACGGAAAAGGTACTTGTACCGGATATGGTCAATAATGAATACCTGTCTCTCGAACAAAAGGAAAGGTACCGTAAAGGCAAAGAAGTAGAACTCTCCGATGGTACCCGGTTCCAGTACGCAGGTGGAGATGCAAGGGGAGTACGCGCCAATAAACTGGCGCTGATCGCCTCCGTCATCGTTGATGGTGGGATGTCCTACCTGCTTTATAAAGGACTAAACGCAATGTTTGGTAAAAAGCATGACCCGCAAAAAGCAGATGTTTACAGCAAAGGACATTACCAGGCCCTGGAAGATATGGTGAAAAAGAACGAAACTGAAAGGCCTGCGAATCGCCGGAATGAAAGTGAACAAAGCCGCACCTACACCAGATCGGGTTATTCCAGGTAATGCATCCTTATTTGATAAGACTTGGCGTACATCCGGAAGTCCAGGTTTTTTTCCAACCATTTTACACCGTTGACAGGAAGGGGGATCTGGTATTTGACTATGGGGACTCAATAGAACACTATGGTATCGCCTTTCATAAAATACCGGTATCTGAAAATCTTTTTCTGGCAGGGAGCAGGAATTTCCATACAGTTAGCCATGTGATCATCTGCACCTCTGCCATGGATGCGATGGCTTATTTGTCCCTCAACCTGCCATACTTCCGCGATATTCGAAATTTGCTTTTTCTGGCGACCGGGACAAGGCCCGGTACGGATCAGGCTCATTGGATAAGCAAAAACCTGTCGGGTAAGTCTTTCAAGTGCATTTTTGGCAACGACCTGCTGGGCAGAGTAGCAGAAGTCAAGTTAGCCGCCGGTATCCGAAAAATGCCGGCGGCTGTTACTGTCCAGGCTGAGACAGTAATTGTGAATTTTCGGATGAAAGATCATGTTTTTACTGTTGATGGTTTTAGCCTTAATGCCCTGGAAAAAAAGACGGGATACCGGTTTAATATTCCGGTACACAAACCTAAAAGCTTTGACAGTTGGATAGAACACCTGCAACACCACACCTTTAATTATTAATCATCATGGAAATACCCGTAACCAAGATTCAGGAGATGGTGATAAAACCAGCTCCTGTATTTGCTTTCTTAAAAACATTGCCCCTGATTTTATTATCCCTTATACTTTTATATATCGCCTGGTTAATATTTCCGGCGTTCATATTAATGAGTTTAATTACAATGCTGTTCGCTTGTTATCGCTTTAGATACATCAGGAAAACACTGTACATAATAGAGCCGCAGTTGATCAGGATACAAAGAGGCATTTTCTTTAAAAGAACGGATATCGTAGAAATGTACCGGGTTAAGGGTGCGCACGTAGCGGCAGCATAGTAAATATACCCATGGCAGGGTATTAGGCCAGTGTTCAAAAGGCCTATCGTCCATCGGCTTATCCGTGAGGGAAACCAAATATCGGGGAGTGTAGCATGCCGACACAAGTCTATAAGTTGACCAGTTGTCAGGTCACGACTGAATAGCAGGACGAGAAACAGATATGAGGATAAAATCCATACTGATTGAATGATAACCCAAGCGGCCTCTCCCGGTAGCTATGACGTAAGATAACTGAACTCGTCATACTGTGATACTTCCCTTTGGTCTTTGAGGAGGGTAAGCGAAGAACAAATCACAGCGCAATTGCAATATGCAATAACGGGTGGAAGTCATATCCGACAATCTGTAACGCCATCGTTACTATGTTGCTAAACGTGGATTACCTAAGTCAGAATGCCGCTTGCGCGGCTATAGAATGCAGATTCTTGAATATCTGATATGGTAACGGAGCTTCCGTAGTAGTCCGAGCAGGGGAAAGCCTTGTACATGGCGAAGGGAAGCAGCTAATATTATTTAAGGTAACTATATACGAGTTGGGACAAAAAGGGGTTTTAATTATAGATAAATAAATTTTTAGATATGAAAGTAAATAATAAAATCCACTTACATAATTATAAGTGGATTAGGATAGTTGCGATAATTGGATTATTACAGCCCTTTATATATTATTTAATATGGGCTTTATTAATCCATTATTGAGGTTTTCCGCAA
>JANXVH010000098.1 GCA_025351765.1 Pedobacter sp. | reverse complement strand
TTACTAACTGCCGCACCTTCTCTTTTATTTATAATATTCAAGCTAAGAAGTCTATCAATATTTCTAGGGTCAATACCTTGCCCCATTTCAAAAGGCGTTTGATTATTTACTGTAATTTTCAAATCGTCATTCTCCCACTCTATACCTGCTTCAATTATACCTCGATGGTCCCCAACTCGATTTGGTAATACACCATCTGGAACTGTACCATCATTAGCCGCTCTTGAAAAAACAACATTGAAATATGCCTGGAGTGATTTATCCAATTTAGGAAATAATGGGTTATTTCCCGCCCATACAGCATAGTGCTGAATACCACCATATAACTTTAGTTTATTTTTACCCAGCCTTATATAAAGATTCTTTTCATGTAGATATGCATTTTTCAGAAATTGATTCCCTCCCATCCAACCATGACTAAATTGCCCTTTAAATTGTGCAAAACCATTGGTAAAAGGTATATCTGTATAATCTAATGCAGCAGAAATTTGAGGTATCGGAAGAGCATTTCCACTAACGCCTAAAGAACCTGATGAAAGATCGGTATCAACTTCGCCTATAACACGTTTATACCTCCCAATACGCAAACTCATCTTCCTATGTCGAGCTATAATAAATGCTTCTGGAATAAGGACTTTACCAAAATGTGAATTGTTGTAAATATTAACCCCATAGTTAAGATAATAGCCTCGATCTACATTGTCATTTATCGGATTATAATCCTCGCCAAACCTCATCGAACTTGTGGCCTTCAAATTAGTACTCATGTCATATCTCTGGTCTGTTATCACTCCAAATCTGTTAGATACCAACCAAAGTGGCAAATAGCCTTTAGAAGCTGCTGTCGCAATAGTTCCGACCTCCATCCGCAGAGAATCCAGCAATTGTGATTTTGCTTCCATACTGATTGTAAGTAATAAAATCCATATTAAATAACGTCTCATAATATCAATTTACATCTGTTGTCATCTTGTGAAGAATGTTATCCTTATTTAAATATTGTACTGCATATTGCCGGGCATTTGTTCGAAAATGATCAAAGTTATTTTCGGTAATCTTAACAATAGCGTCAGCTAAGATAGCTTCATTTTCAGGCATTATAACAATACCCATTTTATACTTATCAATCACATCATGCAGTGTCGTCCCCGCGTTTGCGGTAACTAGGGCAAGTCCCCCGACAGAGAGAATTGTCGTTAGCTTTGAGGGCATTACCAAATCGCTGGCATTTCCTTTTTGCAATACCAGATGAACATCTGCCATATTTAGAAATTCATTGAAAACATCATTCCCCTGAAGAGGTAAAAAACTGATGTTTTCCAACTGCTTTTCATTAGCCATATTCATCAACTCATCTTTATAAGGCCCGGTTCCACAAATTATAAATTTTATAAGTGAATTAGTTTTTAATTGTTCTGCAATCCGAACCAAGCTATCCAATCCTTGCTTTTCGCCGATGCTCCCTGAGTACAAAATAACAGTATCTTGTAGTCCATATCCAAATTTGAGTTTCAAATTAACCCTATTGTCCATAGGGGAAAACCTATCAGTATCAACCCAATTTGGGAAAAATAAAAGATGCTTGTTAATTTTCTTCCGAATTTTGCCCATCATTCCATCAGAAATTGAGCTGATGAAGTTTACTCTCTTCAGAAGGAAATGCTCCATACCAAACAGCAATTTAAACATCCAAGGTTTGAGCATTTTTAACTCCTTAGCTGCCTCGATTTGCAAATCTTGTATATGATATACAATCCTACCCCCCTTAAATACCCTATAAAACAATGCTAAAAAACCAAGGTGAAAAGGCGGGGCGATAGAAAAAATTACATCGTGTTTGGGTTTAAACAATAGTCGGATGACCACAAAAAAAGCCGACAAAAGAAATGTACCCTCGTGTATCATTCTCTTTAAACCAGAGGGGTTTGATGGTACGTACATCGGACAGCGGTAAACTTCTAACTTACCATGTTGATAAAGTTCCTTCTTATAAAATTTCCCAGCATATGGTGCCTGTACGTTCCAATTTGGATAATAAGGAAAACTTGTAACAATAGTTGTTGGATGCCCGTTTTCAGCTAGCCAATTTACCATTTCTCCGGTGTATTTTCCTATTCCTGTGAGTTCTGGAAAACAATTAATTCCTAAAACCAACACCCTCATATTTGCGAATTTTGTTTCCGCTTCAAAATCATTTCTTTTGTCTTGATCACGATAAAATATTCATAAATGGCTTGCAACGATGCATAAGTAAATCCAGCATTGCCATCTAGAAATGCGCGCCTCCATATAACCATGTAAAGCCATTTGATAAGGGGTCTGCCAGGAATCTTATAAAACAATCCTTTTTGATGATATCTTTTCTCTGAAAAATCTTTACTCAACAATGCTTTCTTAAATGAAAACTTCATATCACTATCATGCTCATCCATCCAGCGTTGTGCTTCCATCGTAGAATATTGGTTATGTTTTGACAGCCAGTGCGCATAGCCCTTAGAAAACGGATAATGATCAAAGTAGCCTACCACATCTAATATTGACCCATCTACTTCTATAACTTCGTTTATTTCCCGATGATACCTTGATTTGCCAACTTTAACCACTCTAATATAAAAAGGAGATATCTGGGCATGTTTCAACCAAGTTTTATTAAGAAAATCACGCCTCCTTATCCTAAAACCGTTAACGTTTTCTGGAACTTTAGTAATTTGCTCTTCTAGTTCTACAATCAACTTTTCTGGAACCCGCTCATCAGCATCAAGGATAAATAACCATTCATTCTTAAAATCAAGGTTTAAACCCGCATTGCGCTGTGCTGAATAGTTGTCAAATTTTCGTTGTGTAACTATAGCCCCAAAATTCGAAGCAATTTCTAATGTCTTATCATCGCTAAATGAATCAAGTATGTGAATATCATCACTCCAACTCACAGATCGCAAACATCCGGGAAGATCCTGCTCTTCATTCTTTGTTAATATGAGGACTGATATCATAATTAATAAATATTCTTGTGAATTTTAAATAAGAAAATTAGCCCTTTCCTTAACGTATACTGCTGGATTACCAACATATACTCCCCATGCTTTAAGATCCTTTGAGGTCACCCCTCCGGCGGCTAATACGCTACCTGTGCAACAGGTTACACCGGGTAAAACGATTGCCCTCGCGCATACCCAAGCATAAGGTTCAAGCGTAATGCGCTTCTTAATGTAAGTAAAAGCTGCGGTATTGTAATCGTGCGTAGCGCCACATAAATAAGCACCTTGAGATAAAATGGCATGATGTCCTAAAACTACTGCGCCAGGGTTATAAACTTCGACCTGCGGACCTATAGTGGACACATCCCCCATTTCCAATAGCCAAGGTGCCCATACCTTGCTATCAGGATATACGGCACAGTCATTCCCTATTTTTGCCCCAAAAAATCTTAAAATAATAATTCTCCAGAAATGTAAAGGAGCCGGTGTATATCTGCAAAACAAAAACCAAACTATTTGCCAGGCAAACCTTTTAATTTTATCTTTTACAGTAAAAGCGTGGGTTAAATATGCATCTTGTTTATCTTGTTCAACAGTTGACATAAATATTTTAAGATTGGGTAGCTGTAAAAATCTAATGGTGTTTTCCGCTCGCCTATTTCGTCGTAAAAATATCAATATTATTCCTGAAAACCTATTATTGAAACGGCTAAAACCCAGAAATCCGAATTATTAAATGATTTGAAGTACTGCTAGAAACACCTTAGCTGCTATAAATGGCGAAAAATATTTTCGATAGCTTAAAACTGCATTCTTCCTTAAGTCGTTAATCTCCTGTGGTAGAAGTTGACCCCACTTTTCTAGCGCTGCTATAATCCCCGCTTGGTTGTCATCTATAATTATTCCAGCTCCACCGGCATCAATTTCTTTGTAGATATTAATCTTGTTGGTGATTATAACTGGCTTTCCACAAGCTAGCGCTTCAACTACTGAAATACCGAAATTCTCTTGATGACTAGGTAATACAAACGCTTCAGATCGATAAAATGCTCCCCACTTTTTGTTACCAGTCAGCATCCCCACAAATTGGATGCTACTGTTTTCGGCAGCTAATGTAACCATCTCTCTGCCAAATGGGGAATCCAGGCCAGGTCCAGCAATTATTAAAACAGGCATGTTACTGCCTTCTGACTGCAACTTCAAATAGGCCTTTATAAGAAGATCTACGCCCTTTTTTGGATCAATTCTACTCAGAAAGAGTAAAAATGGTTTATCCTTTAGTTGTGGAAATGCAGCATCGAATTCATTATTGATTTCTTCGGTATATAATGGTGGCTCTTCAACGCCAAGGCCTACACTGTATTGTGCTTTTGGTGTAAAATTTCGAAATGTATGTTGAGCTAAGTTGCGTTCTATTTCACAAGTAAATAACATACCATCTACCGTTCTGATTAGATGTTGCTCAACAAGTTGCCAAAAAATTAAATTTCGCACCGCTTTTAGCCTTCGATCTTTTGCTCGCTGAAAATACGGATCTAACATACCGTGAGGCATAACAAATAATTTTGGTCGTGCGTCTTTTAATTCTTTTAAAGCCCTCACGATCGCAAAACTTTGATATTGCCAAAGGCCGTGTACGATTACCTTGTCATAAATTGGGAGATTTTTTATTAACCAAGGAGTTAAACTATTGTTATAATGCCAAGCAGTCACTCCTTTTCCTAAAGCGTGAATATTAAAAGTGTCGCTCTCCAAAACACCAGAATTTTTTTCGTCCAAACATACAACCTCATGTAGATGATGCTGATCAGTTGCGAACTTAATCATAGTACGAACCGCTTGGCAAACGCCACCTGTCTTTGGATCCATGCTAGGAATAACATGTAAGATTTTCATATGCTTATCCCCTGATATTTGAGTATCAATAGTCATTTTATGATAGTATTTATCTACTATTTATTAATGTAAAAACAACCTGGGGGATAGGCGAAAAGAACTATGATTCAAATAATCAATATGCAAATATATGATTTGTATGGGGTAAGCAACTTATTATTTTAAGATTAATTCAACTAAGAAATTTTCATTGCGTCGCTATAATGCCTAACATAATTGTCGATTAATTTGTCCTGATTAAATCTCGCATCGATGACCTCTCTACCAGTGACATTAATTCTCGACCTCTTATCTATGTTCAAATAAACTTCCGAAAGTTTGGCCGCTACTTCTTCAACATCAAGACCAGTCACCCAGCCCAAATCTTCCTCTGCGACAAACTCTGAAAGTGCAACCCCATGCGACACTAAGACTGGGGTTCCCACATGTAATGACTCAACCACCACATTGGCGAAATTTTCATTAAAGGATACAAGGGCAAAAAGATCTGCTTTTGCCAGGGCCTTGAATTTATCATTTCTATCCAGCCATCCTAACCACTCAATCTTACTTGTAATATTTAATCGCTCAGCTAAAGTCTTCAAAGTCTCTACATAATCTGCATCCCCTGATCCAGCGATTTGAATTTTTATAGGAAAGTCTAATAAAGAGATTGCATTTAATAGAATTTCAATACCTTTTTTAGGGTGAACCCTTGACATAAATAAAACCGTAAATACCTCATTCTTTGATAAAGGCACCATTGTAGATGGAAGTGTTAGAATATTAGGCTCTATGAAACCTTGCCAATTGGGTATAATTTCTCTGCACTCTTCAAACTCAGACTTTGCTGTGGCGTGCAACCAGGACTTTGACAATAGCTTTCTCCCAACTGCTGCATGGATAAATTTTTTTGACTTGCTTCTTCCTGAATTAAAAATATACTTGCTAAGCATGCCTCTTGGTGAAATTATTATTTTTACACCCTTTCGGTAACATATCCAGGCCGCCCCAAGAACTAAAATATTCCACCAGGACTGAATATGTACAATGTCGTAAGACTTTACATTTTTTCTTAAATTACTCCATAAATCGGGAGAAATATGTGTTGGATCTTTTGTGACCCTTTTAAAATAAAATACTTTTACACCGTCAACATCTATTGCCTCGCCTGCTGGCACATCTAATTCTGTTTCCCCATTAGCAGTCGTTGTATATACGTCCACTTCATGCCCACGCTTCGCTAAACCTTCACATAGCTTGGAGACTGATTCGATCGGTCCACCATAAACATAGGCTGGTTTGTAAGAGGGGACAATGTGTAAGATTTTCATTATTTTTCAAGGGAATATGCAATAATATTAATTTTTGAGCACAATTCTTGAAAAAATTTTACCTAATTGATATGCAACACCTCTTTATAGATATTCTCGATCTTATCAAGTGAATCTTCAAGATTAAATTTAGCTATGTTTTCTAGTCCTTTTTCAATTGCGGCCGATCGAAGCTCTTCATTCAAAGTTATAATTTCTTCAACTACAATTGCAGCCTTATCGGACCAAATATTCTCGTGCTCCTTTTCTATTGGCATCCTATCAATTAAATAAGCTGCATCACCAGCAACCTCAAGCATAGGGTTTTCGTTAGTAGTGATTACAATAGTTCCTGATGCCATTCCTTCAGCAATTGGCCATCCGAACCCTTCAGCTAACGACGGGAATAAAAATACCGATGCGCAGGAGTAAGCCAACCAAACAGTCTCATCATTTAAGCCGGATAAAAAATGTATGTCCTGTTTATATGGAGAAGAGTTGTACTGCTCAACAATTTTAGTTGACGGCCGCTCGCCTATCAATAACAATGGCATTTTATTATGAGGAGAAGACCTCCATTTGTTATAGATTGAAATTACCCCAACTCTATTTTTATACCACTGGTTGCCTCCCACATGTAAAATATATCCTTCTGTCAAATCTAATTTAAATTGCCCCCCGAGTTTTTCTCTGCCTTCATCAGCTGGATGCAACTTAAACCCTGGGTTCAATCCATTATACACCATTTCAGAAATCAGTGGCTTGTGAGGTAAAAAATTTTCAAGGTCTTCTTTTGTCTTTTTTGAAACAGAAATAAAGTATTTCCCTTTTGAATATCCTCTCCTTATAAATCCCTGGTATTTTTTACCAGAAGACGAGGTTACATTTTCTGGTATTTGTCCTAAAGCCGATCGCTGAGCCAGGAAATCATGACAGTGGATTACATGTGGCTTATCAGAAATTAGCGGCACATATGGGCCAAGCGCGTGATCGGTGACTACATACAATGTGTTCTTTGGCATTTTCAAAATCCTGCGCCTTACTTGCAATGGAAATAAGATATACTGGTCTAAGTATCCAAGCCACTTCTTTAACTTTGGAATTTTGAAATTGTACATAATGGGTTCAGGCCTCCAGATCTCAACAGTGTGTCCCCGATCTTTCATTCCATCTGCCAACATATTCGTAAAGCGCGGCATGCTCTGCGAACCTAAAAATAAAGGATGGGAGAAGAAAACGATGTGCATGATGTTAAATTAACTGTGAAATCAAAGCAGTTGCAGTTGCTTCGATCGTATAAGGTTTCAATATCTCTGATGCCCAATCAAAATCCCTTTCGAAGCTTGCTAAAATCTCTACATTTTCAGCTAAAGCTTTTGCATCTTCAATTTTAATTACTTTAAACCGTTCGATGCCCTCGAAGTTTTTACTGCTGCCTACGGCATCGCTCACAATAACTCCACAGCCAGCTTGCAACGCTTCATTTACCACCAAGCCCCAAGTCTCCCCCATTCTTCTGGATGGAAGAACCATGATGTCCATTGCAAGATAATGATCACCTATTTTGGATTGATTTACAAATCCGGAAAAATAGCTTTCCACACCAAAATCTTCGAGTGCCTTTTCAGCCATTAGTTTGAGGGAATCTTCCATCTCTCCACTCCCAACGAAATAGAGCACAAGCTTTTTCCTTACATCTTCCTGCATGTATGGCAACATTTCATACAAAAGATCAGGATTTTTTTTTCTAATAAACTTACCTGAAAAACCGACTACAAGATTATCTTCACTAATTCCAGCTTGGATACCAGTATTGGATCTGGTTTCAAGCTTCGCTGCAGTATCTAAATAATCGAACCTATTTATGGTTCCATATAATGCTGGGAATAACTTAGAAGCAGAAACTCCATGTTTCAGATAATGTTGCTTATTCAATTCTCCAATATAAAACACTTTGGATAGATGTTTATAAGAGCGTTTATAGATTATTGAGCGGATTATTGATTTTAGTTTAGATCGATCAACTGCGAAATCCTGAGTTTCGCACCTAAGCCAAACGGGTATATTTCTTTTTCTAGCTTCTTTATAGGCTACCTGATCATACTTATAGTTTAATCCGGTAAGTAAAATTGCCGTCGGAGATAGTTTATCAAAAACTTCTTTCACGCCGTCTCCTGTCAGCGATCCCCATCCTGATAGAGGTATTCCTTTTTCACAGTTTAGAACAGTAAATTCGTACCCCTCTAACATAGGGTCGTCCCATGCAAATGTTTTCCCAAATCCAGCATCGGCATGACCTTTTACAGAGCAGTCTGAAGCGTACACAACATGTAACACTCCAGGATGTTCAGCTTGAATTATTTTCCAAACAGGAACACGATATTGAACAGGATGGGAGTCAAAAATCAATAATTTTTCCATAACGAATTCAACTCATCTAATATTAGTTTACATATATCTTCGTTCCCTGCTTTCATCTCTCGAACTCTTTTCATGCCGGCTTGCTGAATTTGCAACCTTGTCACATTATCATTTAAAAGTCGCAAACAAACCTGACCACATTCCTCAACTGTATCCCAAAAAACTGCTTCAACACCGTCTTTATACATATCTAAATGATCACTTGTACGTTGAGCACAAAATAATCCCCCCATAAAAGGTATCTCTAAGGAGCGTGTTGTGTGTAAATCTCTATTTCCTTTAGAAAGCATCCCAATACAAATCTTGGCTCCTTGTGCAGCAGCGACGTAGTCTCTTCCATAAATTGCACTACCTCTTATATTATTTTTAAGCTTTTCAAAATTTGGTGACTTCTGCCAAGCGTCACCCCATATACTCAGCGGAACACCCATTTCAATCAATTTTAACATAAAGACATCTCTATTTTCTTGAGGCATCCAAGTACCAATAAACGCAACTTCAGAACGAAATTCTTGAGGTATATCATCTATATTTCTAAAAGGCAAGTGAGCTATTTCGTCATAACTTCTAAGCACTTGCAATACTTTCTTCGCGCCTAAATTAATGCATTCATCCGCAGTTTCTTTCCTCACAACAGCAACAAGATCGTACTCCGTCAATGCCTTTTTAAGCGATCTAAAACGTCCGCCATCCCGCTTGCCCGTAGGATCGTCAATGTTATACAATATTACAGGACATTTTAACTTTTGCTTTAATGCTAAAATTATTTCTGGACCAAATAATTCTCCACTATCAATCCAGATTAGTTCATAGTGTTCGTTTTTTTCCAATTTGGAATATAAAGTAGTTTCTACGTCCCTTCTGATAAACCTATATCCCGTTCTATAATTTAAAAATCCGAAAATTTTATGACTAAGCTGTTTTTTAAGATTTTTGCTTACATCCAAAATTTTTACAGGATTACCTAATCGATTTAAAGCCTTTGCACGGTGGTAAGCGGTGGAATTCGAATTCTCACTACCTATATATAAGATTTTCAACATCAACTATTTTTATTAATAGAACTACTAAACCATGATGAAATATAATAGACAACAAAATATAAAAAAACCATTTGTATCCAACCCCTCAAAACGTATATATAAATGTTGACTACGCTTTCATTTACCAAAAAGCTAAACATAGAAATAAGAGATAGTAGCCCACATAGACTAAACATACTAATTCGTCTTCGTACTGTTCCTATTTGTCGTTGCACGCTAAGCTGTAAGCAGTCAAAAAGATAGAATGCAGGAACAATCCCGACTCCCAAAATTATTAAATACCACCAACCAAATGCAACCATCCCTGTTCCATCAATATGCCCAGTCCTAAATCCACCGAGTGCATCAGATCCACCTGCTTTATCATAAAGTGCATCTCCAAAAGAATAGGAGTTCACTTTATCCTTATTAACGCTGAAGCCTAAGATGTCTATGACCGGCTGTGGAAGTGTCGCAAAAAATCTATCAACTGAATAACTTTGAAAGTCTTCATTTACGCCGCCGATCTTTTCGGCTTGTACCAAGCTACCATCGCTTATCTTTAAATTACTTAACCTCGCAAGAAAAAGATTATTTAGATATCTTTCATCCCAATCCCCAACATCTAAATCTTTAGTTGCATTAAATTTATAAATCAGTTCTTTTTGATTATAAATCGACAATGTCTCAGATAATAGTTCTGTTGCAGAAACGCTACCTCGGCTTGCTCGAGCTAATACCATTGCTGTTCCTAAGTCAACAAGCGGCCCCGTAATTAACCAAATCCCAACAGCGCCGATTATTAAGTTCTTCCTTGTGAAAAAATTTGGTTTATAAAAATTTAAAAATAAGCCCAATAAATAACCATAACCCAACCCAGCAAATCCATACATAAAAGCCCCACGGCTATTTCTCATTATACTTAATGCAAATATTAAGACTGTATAAATTGATAGCTTTATAACTGCATTTTTTTGCAATTCTGATTTTCCGGTCGCTAACAGTTTCTTAAAGAAGATATAAAAAGGTGTATATACAAAAGGAATAAATCCAGATATAAATTTGTTACCAGTACCTGTAAATTCTTGCCCTCTCTCAGCTCCGAAAGTAGAGTATAGCATGGCAAAAAGACCTATAAATCCCATTATCCATATTTGAGCATCGCTAGGAGCCTTAAAAAAATTGGCTTTTATCAATAGTTTTTGCAGGCCATCTAGCTTAATCTTCTTATTGAAATTTCTATATAAAATATGAACAATTGTAACCACGATTACATCTAACAGCCCGTGTAAAAATATTTCAACAGGCAATTTCAAATTATATATAATCGGTTTACCTTCCGTTAAAGTGAATACTAACGGAATGTAGAATTGAGTGAATATATAACCAAATATAATAAAGCTCGATAATGCGTATTTATTGAGAATGTCGTATTTTAAAACAAAGGTTGTTAGTATTTTCCACGCAATTAGTACTACAAAAACAGCAAAAATATTATTAATGTCAGGCCAAAATAAACATTGCAAGAAAGAAGACAATCCAAGAGCTATCCATGACCATTTTGAAAAGATCGATAGGAAGTCTTCGCCACTCTTTAAACTACTATACCCAGAATCCAAATTTTTTGATTTCAAATTATGTTCAGTTACCAGTTGCCCATATTAATTTCTGAAACCAATTGCGCAAAAGAATCCCCGTAGGAATTCCAGCCTCCAAGTGATGTAACTTTCTTTAAAGCATTTTCTGACATTCTTTGTCGCAATTGAGGCATGTCTGCTAATTCCGCTAATTTATCATAAATAGCATCTGCAGATCTTGGTGGGATTATGAAACCTTCAATGCCATCGGTAAACAAATCTTCTGCACCAGCATTTTTTGTTGAAATTACCGGACATCCGCAAGCAAGAGCCTCTCCTTGAACCATCGCCAAACCTTCTTCTACACTCGGAAGCACGAATACATGTGAAGAACTATATATGTAAGGCAATTCAGAATTAGGAATTTGGCCTAAAAATTCTATTCCTGCTAGATTTTGCCCAGTCAAAAGCTGTTTAATTTCTGGCGAGGTTTGGCCTATAACAACTAACTTCTTTCGAGGATGTTTGAAAGTCTGAAATGCCTCGAGCAAATACATAAATCCCTTTCTTAAAGTAACACCACCCACCCATAAAACTTGAAATGAATTATTCGCTGGCTCACTAACTTTTTTGAACCTATCTAAACGCGCGCCATAAACAACCTTCCTCATCTTTGACTCAGAAATACCCATTTTTAAAAAGGATTGCTTTACATACTCAGAAGGCACAGTAATAATATTGGCTATTTGATATTCGGCCTCCTCTTTTTCAATAATCTTAGGATTTATCCCTGGGAAAACAAACCCCCATTTTTTATATTCCTCAGTAAGAACATTGTCTTGAAATTTAATATGAGAAGACCCTCGATCACAGATGTAAAATCCCCCTAATTTTTGAGTTCTAATTCCTGAATTTAAGCCAACTGAAGAAAGAGCCACTAGAATTGTTCTTTCCTTAATTTGTTTAGCAACATGTCTATCCAATGTTTGGCATGCTTGATATTCCCATGCTTTATTTAGCCATTTGAAATTATCCAAGCCGAGTTTACCACGCATCATGTAAGGTGCCTGTAGCCAAGGAAAAGTTTTAATTTTCGTCTCGTCAATGCCTTGTTCATCTTTCAACTTAAATAAAGGATAGCCGGTCCAAATGGCTTCAAGAAGCTTGTGTCTTTCCAACTGTCGAGCCAAATGAAAATGATGAAAACGCCCAATTGATACTTGTGTAACCTTCATATTCTAACTAATTTTTCTCCTAGTTTTCTGCCTAATTTTTGCAAAGGTGATTCAATCAAATAATGGAATGGAATAGAAGCTATTAATGATAACACAATAGCTAAAGGTACTAAATAATAAACATGTATAATTTGCCCTAAAGTAAAGCCTACGAATGCGATAATCAAAGGATGAACGAGATATAGACTAAATGAAATCCGTCCTAGTCCAATCAGATATTTCGTATTGAGTATTCGACTGAACCTTGTTGTCATTCCTAATATCAAAATTAAAAGAGATGCTACTGCAGTCATATAATCTGCTGGAATTTTATGGAAATATATATATAAATGATTTGACAGCAGCGTGATATTCCATTTATATGTGTAAAATAGAATGGAGATAATCAACATAACCACTAAGGCAACCTGGCTGAAATTATTAAATATAGCCATTATTTCTTGAAAATATCTTGACAATACCGCTCCGAATAGGAAGAATGTAAAATAGTAAAATAGAGTGAAATCGGGCCAAATCGATTCCATTCCTAACCGCTTTCCAAAATGGTAGATCAACATATTAAAAATTGGAAAAAAAATACAAATGTTCCTATTCAATTTCCTTAATGGAATTGTTATAATTGGAATTAAAAGAGATAACTTAATTTCAACAGGTAAACTCCAAAGTGATGTCACGACGTTGTGAAAATATCCCTTTAAAAAAAACACAAAATCAACATATTCTGAAGGGGTTACAGCTCTTGCAAAAATTCCGTTAAACCACTCACTTAATTCTGGTATTCTTGGATGTGAGTTGTATATCGAATTCAATAGAAAACCGACTCCAAGCGCGATCAGATATGGGAGATAAATTCTAAATATTCTTTTAATTATGAAGGAAGGGTATTTATCTCCTCTTTCCTTATAATAAGGAATCGATAGAACAAAACCGCTCATCACAAAGAAAAAGATAACAGCCTCGTGTCCTGCCCAAAGAAAATGTAATGGTGAAAAAGTAAATGTATCAATGAGTATTGAATTTTCAGATGGACTAGGAGCAATATAAGCCGTATAGAATCCTACAGTGATACATAAGCTATGATGCAACAATACTTGCAAAGAAGCCAACCCTCTCATTGAGTCCATTGAATGAATTCGTGGCAAACTAGATTTCTCCATTAGTAATTCGTGTTGTTATAAATCTTCACCAATTTTTTTGCACTGGAAATTCGCCCAATGCGCCCTCCAAGAGAAAAGAAATAAATTATCCATCTATTAAATGTCCCATCAACATATAATGCAGAGTCAGCCCACTTATTAATCTCTTTCATATAGTTAGTGTTTCCCTTTATTAAGCTTTTGATTGCAATGTCCCTTTGCAAACTATCGTAATTTAATGTCCCATGTAATTTGAAACGAGATTTGAATTGGGTAACAATTTTTATATTGCTGTAAATTTCGTTAACTACTTTAATCTTTTGGGCAAAAAGTTCTCCATTAAAATTTAAATAAACTGAAGCTTGTTTATCATGTTTTCTTACATGTGTAACTAACTTTCCCTCAACTCCCATATCGTATAATCTCGCAGCTCTACACCAAAATTCAAAGTCACCGGCAAATGGCAACTTTTGATCGAACCAACCACATTTTTCTACAATTTCAGTTTTGAGACTAACGTTTGACAAATTACCTGGGATGTTACCAAATACAAATAACCAAAAATCAGCCTCTCCGGCTTTTATCAGCTTTGGCACTACAGATTTCTCGTAACTAACAAGGTTTCTAGTCCGTTCATTTAGATGATTAAATCTTACGAAGCCCACATTTTCTGAGGCAGAATCCCAATACTCAAGTATGGTTTTTAACGCATCGGGACTGGTAAAATAATCATCCTGACATAGAATTTGACTAATTTCTGATTTTGCATTTTTAAACAAAAAGTTCAAATTACCAAAAATTCCTAGATTTTTTTCCTGTTTAAAAACACGAATTCTAGTGTCATCTAATGAATCAATATACTCACGAGAACCGTCATTTGAACCATCGTCACTAATTAGGAGTTCCCAATCACTATGGTTTTGCACCAACACAGACTCAATGCACTCTTTTAAAAATGGTAATCCGTTGTAGACAATCGTAATTATTGAGATTTTTGGATTCATTACTTTATTTAATAACGTTCTTGATAACTGGAACTTTCGCTAGCATGAGTTTTAATTTTATAGAAACAACATCCGGTAAATTAGACCAATACCGCCAAATATTTAGAATCATTAGTAGCATGCTCGAAATCAAAATTATCCACTTAAAGCTATAAAATGCCCCCATTCCAAGCGATGCCAATGCTGCTACAAACACAGAAAGCGTAGCTATGGATGATGATTTTTTCGGCCAGAGAAGGCCATTTGCGACCAACCATTTTTTTGCCGTAAGCCGATAAAGAAATGTATCCACAATTTCCGCTGTTAGTAAGGCAAAACCTGCTCCTAGGATGCCTATTCTAGGGACAAAAATAAACATGATTCCGACAACGAATAAAGCAGACAAACCTGCTATTAATATTTGAGGCCTTAAGATATTATTCCCTGTAACTACTGCGATTGCAGGCTGAGCAAGTGCATAAACTAAAACACCCAAAGAAAGAACTGCAAATAGTGTCGGGTCATATGGTACATGTCCCCTGGTCCATAAGATATACAACGGCTCAATAAACGCTTGTAATATAACTACTCCAGGCGCTAGAAAAGCGACAAGTACTAACCAAACTGTTCCAAATGCTGCTTCCGTTTTCTCCTGATCTTTTTCATTAAGAAACCTCATCAGTTCCGGCATCATTGGGCTTGTGATAGTCCCAAGCCCTTGTAAAGCTATATTGGCTCCAGTTCTCATCGTGGTAAAAGCTACTAACCCACTTGCTCCAGAAAGAGGAGCAAGCACGATCCGTACACCTTGTTGTCTAACATTCTCCAACAATCCCTTTCCTGACAGGGCAAGAGAAGTTAAAAAATTTTTTAACCCAATCTTGAAATTGGGTTTAGAAAACCAAATTTCCTCTCTTTTCAAAAGTTTAAAAATATCGGCATATAGAGGTATATTGTAAAATACCGTGGCAGCCGCAAACACTATACCGGTTATTAACAAGTTAGCACCATTTATTACTGCAATAACTGGTGCAAGGGCTGTGATAATTGATGCCCATACCCCCCACCAACTCATTCGTGGCAAATAACCAAATGGGTAAAGTCCTCGAACTAATACCCCGCCAATGCTGCCGCTTACTAACCAAGCTAGGCCTTGAATAAACAGTACTAATCCGACCTCACTAATTTGACTACTATCTATATCCCTAATCAAAAGTGGCAAGAAACCACTAAAGATAAATCCAATGATCAATACAAGCTGAAAGAGCCCTACTAGAAATCCGAATAGCACCCCCGACCAGAGATGTACTGACAATTCGTTCCGTCTTTCTCTACCGAACTTAAGAAATTCATACCCTAAAAAATTCTGATGCCCTAAATCCAATATCGAAACAATATTGATAAAGGCCTGTGTCGCTATCCAAATACCGTAAGTTTTTACATTCCAATAGGATAAATATATCGGAACTAAAGCCATTTGAGTTACCAAATTTATTAAGATTCTTATCCAAGAAGCGGCACTGCCCGATATAATTCTTGCTGAGGTAGACATTACTTCTTAAGTTTTTTAGATATAAATAATTGAATTTTTAATACAATCCCATATATATGAATTAAAAAATTCCTAATAACGTTAATATAAAATGGAGGTGAGCTTATTTCTACATTAATTGGTTCACTAATTAATGTACTTATGAGCGTGTAGTTAACATACCAAATGTCTTCAAACCAAAATTTTCTGCTACCATATAGCCGAAAATTCTCTAAAATCTGCTTATTGAAGCTATTATTCTCAGAAGTCTTAAAATTTTCTAAAACTGTACCATTTGAATAGGTTCTCCATTCACTAGGCAAAGAGCCAATTATGTCTTGTCTTAAGGAGTTTTGGATAAATCTAGAATACTTCCTATATCGAAGACGTAAAGAATCAGAATTGTTTATATTCTCTAATATCATGTATAGTCGTTGCCTTGCATTATATTCCTTTTCTCTTGCTAAAGCGAGATGCATAAACTTTATACTATTCGAATTGTATCTCAAAGTAGATGAGGGAACTCTTGGGCTATGAAATTTTGTTCCTTCATGTTTTCTGCCATCATCCACAAAACCTAAAAGAAAATAGTCACAATAGTCATAAACTTCATTTAAACCTGGGAGTACGTCGGGCTTTTTAAAATAAACCTGGGTTCCAGGCAGCTGCGAACAAATTGTTTCCCATTCAATAGAATTAATAGAATCTGAAGTAATTATCTCATCTGCATCTATTGCTATTAGTAGCCTTTTACCAGAACATATTTCTCTTGCTTTGTTGATGAGCAACTGTTGCCTATAGTCCTCATCGTAATCAGATTTATCATTATGGATATAAATTACCTTTGAGTATTTGCAAGCAATTTCCTTTGTTCTGTCTGTAGAACCTTGATCCGCAATTAGTATGTGATCAGCGAACAAAGAAGTAACGCTTAAAAAAATATCTAAAATCCAATCTTCATTTTTAACTGGAGCTAAAACTATAACAGAAGTATCATGAACCATAAATATCAATTAAGCAGTGAATTCAATTCTCAACTTCTACAATAATGAAAATGCTGACCCTTTAAAAGGTTATCTAAATTTTTTAAAAATCCTTTGGATCAACGGTACTTTTTCCTCCATACCATATGTTCCATATCCTCCATATCCGTAACCATATCCATATCCGTAGGTATAACCGTAACCGTAATAATTCCCTGTACTAGAACTAATATCATTTACAACTAATGAGACCTTTCGCAATTTCTTAGCTTTATAAAGATCATTTACTATTGAGAGTTGCGATTTAAACGTGACGTTTTGCCTAGTAATATAAAGCGTGATATCGACAAGCTTTTCAATTAAAAGTGCGTCCGAAACCAAACCTACAGGCGCACTATCAATAATTATGTAATCAAAACTCTCTTTTAGATAATTTATAATTTCTTCTAATTTCTTATCCATCAAAAGCTCCGCGGGATTTGGTGGAATTGGACCGGATGAAATCAGAGATACATTTTCATGAATTTTTGTAGGTGTAATTATATCTTGAATACTCAATTTTCCAGAAGCAACATAGTTGGAGAAACCACTTTTGTTCTCCATACCTATATTCGATGTCAACTTAGGTTTACGTAAATCAAGCTCAATCAGAACAACCTTTTTATTACCAATTGCCAAAGCATTTGCCAGATTCAGTGAGATAAAAGATTTACCTTCACCACTCATGCTTGATGTAACCATTATAACATTTGGCTGATCATTTTTAAGCATAAACTGTAAATTGGTTCTTAACCCTCTAAACTGCTCGGAAATTACTGATCGGGACTTATTGTCGATTACCAAATTCGCATTATCCGCATTGTGACTAATTTCCCCTACTACTGGCAACTTCGTTGCAGCTTGTATATCAGCTTTGGTTTGCAGGCGAACATTTAACATATCTTTAAGCGCCAGAAAACCTATAGGTAAAAGAATACCTGCAATTAGGCCCATCATGTATATCGAACCTTTTTTTGGAGCGAAAGGATTGCCTGCACTTTTAGCCTGATCGATTATTTGTGAGCTACTGAATGTAGAAGTCCTGCTTATTGCAGTCTCTTCTCTCTTTTCCAAAAGAAAAATATACAACTGCTGACGAAGGTTTTGTTGTCTTGTAAAATCCAAAAACACTCTTTCTTTTTTCGGAACCTTACGTATTTCATTGTTTATCAACCCATTGTCTTTTGAAATTTGTTGCTTAGCTAGTAACAAATTATTACGGTAAGTATTAAAACTTTTTACGACGTTTTGACGAGCATTTTCTATTTGACCATCCAGGTTTTTAATCAAAGGATTTTCCTCAGTTAAGGAAAGTAAATCTCGATCTCTTTGCATTAAAAGTTGATTATACATCACTAAATACTGTCCAAACGCAGGATCCTGGACGCTTAATGAACTCGGAATTATTCGCTTATTATTAGGGTTATTAATGTAACTAGAAATACTTTGTAAGACACTTAGCTGAAGTTCAGCCTCATTTAGCTTCTTGAAATATTCTGACGAATTAGAAACTAACGCCTCCGATTGTGCTTGAATGTCAGCAAGCTGGTTGTCCTCTTTAAAGTTCTCTATCTGCGCCTCTATTCCTTTCAAATCAACAGATACTCCAGCAAGCTGCGCATCGATAAAATGTAGAGTGCTGTCGGCAATTCTCTTTTTGTCTTCAAGATTATCTCTTAAGTAGAAGTCCATTAAAGTCTGCAGTATTTGTTCTCCCTTACTGGGTACAGAATATGTGAAACTCACGCTAATTACCGTGCTTTGCTTACTTGTTAATTCTGCATCAAAATGCCCCATTAACGCAGATACTCTTGAATCAACTGACTGAATATTCAAAACAAATGGTAACCCAAAATCAAAGTGATAATTTGATTTAAAATTAAGTTTGATAGTAAATTGTGGAAGTTTAATAGGTCTGCCATAAGGGACGACTAAATCGATCTTCTCATCTGTATTTACAATGTGTACTGACTTATCAGAAATTTCATCTATGATATAAGATCTGGATTCAATCGTATCAGTTTGGGTTAACATTGTGACTGTATACGGAATTAAATCATCAGGAGCTTCCAGAGCCTGTAATCTTCCTTTTTGGGCATGAGTAATATTTAAGTTTAATGCTTTAACAACTTTTGTCATTAATGCTCTTGACTTTAATATCTCAATTTCATTTTCAGCACTACTAGATCCGCCCAGCAGAGATCCCAAATCCATGTCTGAAACCAAACCCTTCCCCCCAGATGACGAACTTTTTTCATCTTTAACCAGTATTTTACCGTCAATCTTGTAGCCTACTGGAGAAAATTTTGCATAAATAACTGCAAGAAAAGTACAAAGGGCAATTCCAATAAGAAATAGAAACCAATTCGCAACAATTTTATCTAAATATGCTTTAAAACCCTGATTGTCGTTATTTTCAGAATCGCCTGATTGATCTTCTATTAATATATTATCTTCATTCATAATTAAAAGCGACTAACTATTACAACAATAAAACTTAGCAAAGCTGAAGCTATAGATATATTTCTTATCTGCGTGCCATCACTATTACTAATTTTAGCCTTGTTGGGCTCAACATAAATCTGGTCATTTTGCTGTAGATAAAAATATGGTGATTCAAAAATATTTGATTTGCTGAGATTAAATCTTACAGCAATAGTCTTACCCTCCGCATCTCTACGAAGTAACAGCACATTATCCCTTTTACCATAAATGGTTAAATCTCCAGCATAACTTATGGCATCTAAAATGCTGATCCTCTCATTTGGCATTGTATAGCTGCCAGGCTTGAGTACTTCTCCTAATACAGAAATCTTATAATTGGCAAACCTCACAATAACAGATGCATCTTTATAAAATTTGCTGGCAGCACGAGTGATTAACGTTCGGGTTTCTTGCGTGGTCAAACCGCCAACTTTAACATCGCCTAAAATAGGTAGTGTTATATTACCTTCCTTGTCAACCAAATATCCATAAGTTGCACCTTGACTTGAAGATCCCCCAGCAGTAGAACTACTACTAACTAATGAAGATCCTGCACTTTGGGCATTTAGCGTATTTATTGTACTACCCGCTGAAGGATCAACTGTTTGAATTGCTACATACAATATATCATCAGATTGTATTCTTGGTTCCTTGTAAGTTGAAGTAGCCAAGTTAGTTACGGAAAGCGAATCAGGAATATCAGCAAAATATTTATAATTTTTAATACCTCCACAAGACGTCAGGACACTTAGAACAGTTATTAAAAAAAGAGCATGCCTGATAATATTACTTTTTAACATAGATTTATTTGTATTTCTGTTTAGATGAATTTTTAATATAATCGTAAATCACGAAAATAAACCCAAGTATTGTTAGCCAAAACGGCCATAAATTTAACCAATCCTTCCACTTAGTGAGCTCAAACATGGAGCCGACATTTAGCTTAAAATCGAAAGTATACAATATACTTCCTAAACCTATAAGAATAAGTAAAGATCCCAAAACCATGGAACGGTACTTCTGTGCCGTGCCTGTAACAGTTTTGGTTTTTTTCCTTCTCCTACGCCGTGTTGAATCAGTCATTTAATTTTTTTGTAAGGTAGATTAACTTTCAATTTACTAAATCATACAAAGATATTAAATATCACGATACATCGGTAATTCGTGTTCCCCTTACACTCCTGATCATCAATCTCCTTATTCAAATAACTCAAGATTTTTAAAGGAATAGGCTCCAATTTTCTTGTGTAAGCTACCATCCCTTACAGTTCGCTCTAACACACTAAGGTGTTTATCGTGATGAAGATCAGTTCCTGCCAAATCGTAACATTTTTTCCCAAGCAAATATTCAGCTGCCTGTTTAACTTCTTTTCCATAATATCCAGTTACTGCCAATACATTGAGCTGAAATAAGACCCCCATGTCTTTAAACCTATGAAAGCGTTGATGGCTATTATGGTAAAAAACATATCTTTCCGGATGGGCGAGGATTACCTTATATCCATCTAACTGCAACTCATAAATCACCTGTTCAATTTGTGGGCTTTCATTTAAATAAGACATTTCAACCAAAATATGATTTCCTGGTAAGCACATTAATCCCTCTCTAACCTCAAAATTGTCATCGATCATGTACTCAGCCGCTGCGCCCATTTCAACGCTAACTTTATTTGATTTCACCCCTTCATTAACTTTCGCTAAAGCAGGCAAAATTGTCTCAGGAGTATTGGGATGAATCTCTGTAAAAATATGTGGTGTGCACAACAATTTACTGAAGCCCAACTCCTTCATTCCTTTAATCAAATACATGGATGTTTCCACATCTGGTGATCCATCATCTATCCCAGGTAATAGGTGCGAATGAATGTCAACACCGAGCCACTCGATATTGTCAACCACTGCTGCTTTTTTCTTAAAAATTGATAACATTTCTAGTTTGAGGGTTTGTTTTTTATTTAGCTTTTTCCTGGGGGATCAACTAAAGAACATCCGTCTTTGTCACAAAAATATAAAAACATAGCTGATAACCTAATACCAAAAGCCATTTAGTTAAATATTTAATCTAATAATCATCAAATGTTTACATGAAACTTCAGTAATGTGTAATTTATACACTAAGGATGTCCTATTTAGGCAAAATAGTAAATGTAATTTCATCCTTTTAACACCATTTAAAGTGAAAAAAAAAGACAATACATGGCAATATTCTACAAGAAAAATGGAAATGATTACAATTAATAATTAATTAATACTAAAGAACAAAATTTGTAAATAATAACTCTTAAATTTACCTGACCAAATATAACCATGTACCGGGCTCCAACCTTACCATCATTTTTACACACATTATGGCACATCAATTAGACAGTAGCTGGTTAGAGAAAACGATTACATATGCCAAATGCCCCCGATGCGCATCGGGAATTTTAGATACCCGAATTCCAAGGGCAGCAATTGTTAAGTACCTTTTTTTCTGGATGGACGTTAAGCGTTATAGATGCAATAGCTGCGCTGCAAAAGTATATATTAAGAATAAGGAGTAGGAGTAAGATAAAAACTACTATTAGTAAACTACAAGTATCTGTATCAAAATTAACGTTAAAATATGTGCGGTTCCAGTAAACTGAAACCGCAATATCTTTTTTTAGGCTGCTCCTCTGATCAGTTTTAGTACTATTGCAATTACTGCAATTACTAATAAAACGTGGATGATGCCTCCAGTGTAGTATCCTCCTAAAAAGCTTATAGCCCAGATGATTACCAACACAACTGCGATTAAATAAAGTAAATTTCCCATAGTGAAAATAATTAAGTTTTGATAGTTTTATCTAATAACCTATAAGTTTCCATATTGTTTTGAGATTTGTAATTAACTCGATTCAAAATTGTATAAAGCGGCAGATTTATTTGCCTGTTTCCAGGTGTGGTGAATCCACAGGTTTAGATTCGGGAGAGCCTTTTTGCCTTAGGTAGATGGAAAGAAACACGATAGAAAATACCGAAAGGAATTCGCTTTGCCAGTTTTGGAAAGTTTCAAACCAGAATTCAGGTTCTGTAAGGTACTGCATGACGCTTTCTTTGGGCAAATGTTTGGCGGCCTGTTCTATGTTATTGTTTTGCCAGCTGCCATATAAATGGAGCCCCCAGCTTACAAAAAATAGCAGGGCAAAGACTATGGCCAATGAGTTGCTGTATATTTTTAAGATCCACCCGCCTTGCTTTACTGCCCAGGGTGCGTTAGGTGATGGTTTAGGTTCTCGGTCTACTTCTTCCTTTTCATCCAGCTGCTTAGATTCGGATGAGCCTATTTGTCGCAGGTAAATGGTTAACACCACGTATAAAGACATCTGCAGGAATTCGCTCTCAAAATTTTCAAAAGTTGCAGAAATGAAATGTCCGCTTTCAAGGTATTTGCCCAATTCAATTTCTACTGCCCCGTCTTGCTTTAGTTCTTTGTTGTGTTCTTTCCAACCGGTTAGCGCCTGCGCCACCAGTGTTATAATAAATAGGGCTAAAAAGACAAGGCTAAGGCCATTGCGGTAAAAGAAAGAATGTTTGTTCATAGCTTGTTCTATTGGATTGATACAAAACAACAAATAAGATGAAATGTTTTATGCGTATAAACCCCAGTAGTAATGAGCTAAATACCTGATTTTTTAATAATAAAACAAAAGTGATTTTAGAACGGTTAATAGACCAAACATAACCCCTAAAAACAATTAAATTATGACAACTGCAGGTAAAACAAACAGCAAAAAATTAACGAAACCAACTGGCAAAACTGGTAAGATGGAAGACACTGAATTCCATGAGTTTTTTGTGGATGAACTTAAAGACATCTACTGGGCAGAAAAACACCTGGCTAAGGCATTGCCTAAAATGAAAAAAGCAGCAACGAGCTCTGAATTGGCGCTTGCATTTGAAAAACATACGGAAGAGACTAAGATTCATATTACCACCTTGGAAAAGGTATTTGAATTACTGGGTGAAAAAGCGGTAGCTAAGAAATGTGATGCCATGGAAGGTTTACTGGCAGAGGCAGATGGTATTATTGAAGATACTGAAAGTGGGACTTTAATACGCGATGCGGGCTTAATTTTGGCAGCGCAAAAGGTTGAACATTATGAAATAGCTACTTATGGTACGCTTAGGGTATTTGCTGAAAACATGGGCCACACGGATGTAGTGGAACTGCTATCGCAAACGCTTGAAAATGAAAAAGCGACGGATGTAGCATTAACGCAAATAGCAGAAAGCTTTGTGAATGAGCAGGCTGCTGCTGAATAAATTACCACACATTTAGCGGAACCGCTTACGTTGCGGATGCCACCACGGCATGTTGTTGCTTGCTCCAAAATTACGGAAAGCCGACATCCGCTTTTTAGCAACAACGTAGCTGCTATTAAAAGGTGCTTTGAGCAAGACAGAGAATTCTTTGTCTTGTTTAATTACCTTTTCTATAACATCACCCCTAATGATGACTTCTCTTCTGATCATAAAAAATGATTCGGCAGGTAACGCCGCATGGGTAGCTTTCATAGAGCTATATATCCATGGAACGGGCTGGTTATCGCTATTGTAAGCAAGGGTGCAATCTCCCTGATAAACAACCACCGCAATATCGAAAGTAAGTTTAGGCGGCGGAGGCACCTCCAACTTCTTTGGGCCAGTTAAAGCAAATATCTTCCCCAATTTATGATACAACCTGCGGATTAGGCCAAAATGAAAAAAAGCATAGAGGGAGGAAGCTGCGAGCACAATATATTCCTGTTGCACTGAAAATATTTTCAAGATGACCATACGCAAAACTGTGTGGCTTGTGGGAGATTATACAACCCCTACTTCATTTTTATTCCCCTTTAGTTTATTTGATCCTCTTTGGTTTGATCAATCCTCTTTGGAAGTTACGGCATTCCCCTTCCCTGATTTACGGCGTTTAACGTGCTTTAGACCCAGTTATGGCCTATAGTTTTGTAAGCAGTTAACCGTGCCGATGGGCACTTTTTTTAAACCAAATAATTGATCTTATGAATCAAAATTGTACCGTGGCTACCTATGCCTTTACCCAGACGGGTGTTGATGCACTCTTGCAGGAAATTTATGATTTGCCAAAATTTGAGCGGAATGCTGAGGCTGAATTCATGCTTTCGAATTTTCAGGATTGGATGGCCGCGCACTTTGAGCTAAAACCTTCGCAGTTGAACTTCCTGAAAAATCTGAACGCCGAAACACTGAGCCTTACTGCTGCTGCTTGTAGCTTTGCCCTGGCAAACCAATTGCCCATTTACTTGGAAAAGCAGGCTAAGATTACTCCAGATCCAGAACCGGAACCCCCCTTTAAAACATTGAGGACAAGCAGTAACTTGAAATCCAACAGCGCGAACGACGGAAGCTGGAGTGTTTCTGGCTATGTGACCGTAAGTATCGGCTACGGAAAGGATTAAAACTGAGGGTGTCTGGAAGTAGTTATTGCACAACTGCTACTTCCAGACATCCTTTCCTTTTTCCATCTGGAAGTATGGCTAATTGGCAATTTTTTTGTAATTTTCCTTTAAATTAAGTCCTACAAAAACTAAGCCGATGAAGAAGTATCCAATCCCGGAAAATGAGCAAGAGCGTTTAAAATTCCTTAAGGATTATGAGATACTGGATTCTGGTTATGAATATAAATTTGACCGGATTACTGAACTGGCCTCTATTATTTGTGAGGTGCCTATTTCTTTGATCTCATTGATAGACGAAAAAAGGCAGTGGTTTAAATCTAAAGTCGGCTTGAATGTAGCGGAGACGCCAAGGGAGATTTCCTTTTGCCAATACGCCATTATGGGGGATAAATATTTTGAAGTTCCGGATGCTAGTAAAGATGAAAGATTTATATCGAATGAACTGGTTACCGGATACCCTGAAGTCCGCTTTTACGCGGGATACCCCTTAATAGATCCAAATGGCTATGCGCTTGGAACATTGTGCATCATAGATCAGCAAGCCAGACAGCTTAATGAGAAACAGAAAAGGGCATTGGAACTGCTGGCCGAGGAGGCCATCGCTTTAATTGTGGAACACAGGGAGCAGAAAGAACTGGATAATTTTGAAAAGCTCTTTGAGATTTCTAACGACTTGATCTGCATTGTGGGTACGAATGGCTTCTTTAAAAAGGTGAACCCTATATTTGAACATTTGCTGGGTTGGAATAAAGATGACTTGAAAACGAGATCCTTGTACGATCTGGTGCACCCTGAAGAACTGAAACGTTCTAAAACAGAGCTCTTAAAACTGGGAAGAGGGGCAAATACTATTGTGCTTGAGCACAGGCTAAAAACTAAAACAGGCGACTATAAGACCTTTCAATGGGTAGCAACCCAGGAGCCGAATACTCAAAATGTATTTGGTATTGGCAGGGATATAACGGAAGAGCGCTTGCGGGAAGTTAAGCTGGTTATTAATGAAAAAAGGTTGCGCGCTTTTTTTGAGAACTCGCAGGGGTTGATGTGCACGCACGACCTGAAGGGCAATTTTCTTTCTGTAAATTATGCAGGTGCTGCAATACTTGGCTACACCATTAAAGAGATATTGGATTCTAGCTTGTATGACATTACGCCACCGCATAGGCATGCTTTTGTAGATGCTTACCTGAAACAGGTTACCGAAACAGGGGGTGCAGAAGGGCAAATGTTAACGAATCATAAAAATGGTTCGGCACGCATTTGGATGTTTAAGAATGTGTTGGAGATTGTACCCGATGGTCAATCGTACGTGATTGGAAATGCCATAGACGTTACGGAGCGGGCTAAACTGGAGAAAGACCTGGATCACACTAAACAGTTCCTGGATGATGTATTGCATGCCGCATCGGAAGTAAGCATTATTGCAACTGATGAAAAAGGCATGATCACGGTATTCAATACGGGTGCAGAAAAACTGCTTGGCTATACAGCTACCGAGATGATTGGTAAAGTCAGCCCTTATATAATCCACCTTCCTGAAGAAGTAGCACAGAAAGGAAAGGAATTGACTGAAAAGTACGGCGTTGAGGTTTCAGGTTTAGATATTTTTATAAAGAATGCTGTAAGCCATGGGTCTGAGCAAAGTGAATGGAGCTATGTAAGAAAAGATGGACAAATCCGTAAAGTAGCGGTAGCGACCACCCCGATTAAAAATAAAGCCAATAAGGTAAGTGGCTATCTGGCTATAGGGCTTGACATTACTTCATTAAACAACCAGCGGGAGGAACTGAAAATAGAGAAGGTTAGGGCGGAAGAGGCTAATGTTGCAAAATCTGAATTCCTGGCCAATATGAGTCACGAGATCCGTACTCCTTTAAACGGCGTGATTGGGTTTACGGACCTTTTGCTAAAGACTAAGCTGAACGAGACGCAGCAGCAATATCTGGCGATTGTAAATCAATCGGCCAACGCTTTATTGGGCATCATTAACGACATCCTGGATTTCTCCAAGATTGAAGCCGGGAAATTGGAACTGTCTATAGAGAAATGCGACCTGTATGAAATGAGTGCACAGGCTACCGATGTTATTACCTACCAGGTACAGACAAAGGGGCTTGAAATGCTGCTGAATATTCCGTACGACCTGCCTAGGTTTATATGGGCGGATTCTGTGCGGCTAAAGCAAATACTGATTAACCTGTTAAGTAATGCGTCTAAATTTACTGAAAAGGGAGAGATTGAGCTTAAGATTGAAATTATTGGGGAACAGGCCGAACTAAAAGTATTCAGGATTAGTGTACGGGATACCGGGATTGGGATTAAGGAAGACAAACAGTTAAAGATTTTTGAGGCTTTTTCGCAGGAGGATGGTACAACGACCAAGAAATATGGTGGAACGGGACTTGGGTTAACGATATCCAATAAGCTGCTGGGTTTGATGGGGAGCAAACTGGAACTGAAAAGCATTGCAGGAAAGGGAAGCATTTTTTACTTCGATATTGCGCTACCCGCAGAACCTGGTGAAGCCATTGAATGGAACGATATTGACCACATTAGGAAAGTACTTATTGTTGACGATAATGAAAACAACAGGCTGATCCTGAATCAAATGCTCCTGCTAAAACAGATTAAGAGTGATGAGGCAAAGAACGGCTTTGAAGCCTTACAATTCCTTGCCAAAGGAGTAGAATACGATGCCATTATTATGGATTACCATATGCCCTATATGGATGGTTTGGAAACGATCAAAAAGATTCGCGCCAACTTTGAGATTGGGGATAAGGAGCAGCAGATCGTTTTACTGCACAGTTCATCTGATGATGAGTTGCTGCAAAGTGCTTGTAAAGAACTTAATGTGGTGCACAGAATGGTGAAACCTATTAAAACAGAGGACATCTATAATGTACTTTCCAGACTTTATAAAGAAGAGCAGCACCCGGTGGAAATTAAACAGCAGGAACTTACCACTACGGAAGCTAAGGTAAATATCCTGATTGCGGACGACAATGCCATTAACATATTGCTTGCGAAAACCATCATCAGGAGGATTGCTCCCAACGCCGCCATTTATGAAGCAGCGAACGGATTGGAGGCACTGGCCTACTGCGAAACAAATAAGCCCGACCTGATATTAATGGATGTACAGATGCCTGAAATGAATGGCTATGAGGCAACAAAGCAGATTAGGCTAACCGAAGCCGGAATGAATGTACCTATCCTGGCCCTTACTGCGGGAAACGTGAAAAGCGAAAAAGAGAAGTGCCTGGAAGCGGGAATGGACGATTTTATCCTCAAGCCTATTGTGGAGAGTACCCTGGCGCTTGCTTTTGAGAAATGGCTGCACTTTTATGATGTAAAACAGGCGGCTCATTTGCATTTCGACAAGGCGCAGATTACTGCGAATATTGGTACCGATGAGCGGCTGATGCTGGAGGTGATCCAATTAACAAGGACGGAACTTTCTGACTCATCTGAAGCCATTATTGATTTGTTTATTGCCAAAGATTTGAAAGCGCTTAATGCTGTTGGGCACAAATTGTATGGAACTGCTATGACTTCGGGCTTGAAGCTGTTGAGTGGTATTGCTAATGAATTAGCCCACCTAGAAAGTGCTGGTGATGAGGACCTCGAATTATTGAATGGAAAATTGCAGGCAGAAATTAAGGTTTGCCTGAAACTGTTGATTTAGAGACGCGCATCTACGAGTTCTCTGGGTATAAAGGACTTAATGTCAAATATTATAGCTCCTTGTTCTTTATAGCTTTTATAGTCGACGGCTAAAAAATCCTGGTGTGCCACCGCAACGATAACTGCTTTATAATTATTGGTACTGAGTTCTGTTAATAAGTGGATACCATATTCCGTTTTTACCTGCTCGGGATTAGCCCATGGATCATATATCTCAGGCAGCAATCCAAATTGGCTAAGTTCCTTATAGATATCTATTACCCTGGTATTCCTGATATCCGGACAATTCTCTTTAAAAGCGAAACCAAGGATCAATACCTTTTCGCCCTTCACCTTATCCCCTTTGGCAAGAATAAGCTTGACTACTTTATTGGCGATGAAGATACCCATATCTTCATTAACTTTGCGACCCGACAAGATGACCTGCGGAACATAACCTACAGCGTTAGACTTGTAAGCCAGGTAATATGGATCTACACCAATGCAATGCCCTCCCACCAATCCGGGTTTGTACTTTAGAAAGTTCCATTTGGTTGCTGCGGCCTCCAGAACATCTGAAGTATCAATATCCAGTTTATCAAAGATCAGCGCAAGCTCGTTTACAAAAGAAATGTTAACATCCCTCTGGGCATTCTCTATGGCTTTAGAGGCCTCTGCAACTTTTATGCTTGGTGCCATGTGCGTTCCTGCAGTGATGATCTCCGCGTAGAGGTTATTGATAGCGATTGCTGCTTGGGGGGTAGAACCCGAAGTAACTTTTTTAATTTTAGTTAACGTGTTTATTTTATCGCCTGGATTGATCCTTTCTGGAGAATAACCACAAAAGAAATCCTGATTGTAGATGAGTTTGGAGTGCTTTTCTAGCACCGGCACACAATCTTCCTCTGTACAGCCGGGATACACAGTGGATTCATAAATTACCGTATCGCCCTTCTTTAAAACTTTGGCAAGCATCTCTGTGGCTTTTAATAACGGACTAAGATCTGGGTTTTTAAAGGCGTCAACAGGGGTGGGAACGGTTACGATGTAAATGTTATAGTTTTTAAGTAATTTCTTATCAGCGGACAAAAGAAGTCCTGTTTTGGATTTTCCGGCGTTTAAGACTTCTTTTAAGGCATTGAGGTCTGCTTCTTTGGTAAGGTCGTCCAGATTAGCTAGCTCTGACACCCTTTTCTTATTGATATCGAAACCGAGCACATCATATTTCTTCGCAAATTCTATTGCAAGGGGCAAACCCACGTAACCAAGGCCAATAACTGCAATTTTTTTAGGGGATGCTGCTGACATATTTCTACACAAATCTAGTAATTTTAGTGTAGAAGTATGGAAGGAGTTCCTTATTAACTAGCTTTGTATATGCAGCGGGAACAAATCTCAGTATTCGATATTTTTAAGATCGGCATAGGGCCGTCCAGTTCACATACTTTGGGGCCATGGAGGGCGGCACAGCAATTTACTGCATCTTTATTGGATAAGGATTTATTGAATGGGGTAGTGCAGGTTAAGATCCTGCTTTATGGTTCTTTGGCAAAGACAGGTAAAGGACATGGAACGGATGTAGCTATATTGCTTGGCTTGACTGGTGCTGATCCGGTAACGTTTGACGTTAACGCAATTGATAGTACTATTGCTGCCATTAAAAATGATCAGCTGCTTAACCTTTCGGGCAACAAATTGATCTCCTTTAATTATGAAGATGATCTTGCGTTCTTATTTTTTGAAAGCTTGCCCTTCCACCCCAATGCCGTAACCTTCCAGGCGTTTCTGGAAACTGGAAAGGCTTTTTCTGAAACCTATTATTCTACAGGAGGCGGCTTTGTGGTAAAGGAAGGGGAAAGCGGCAGCGAGAAAGAACAGGTAGATCTACCGTTTCCTATAGAGAAAGCAAGTGATCTTTTACACTGGTGCTTGAGTACGGGTTTAAAGGTATCTGAAGTGGTGTTAGAAAATGAATTGGCATGGAGAACGGAAGCTGCAACAAAGACCGGTCTTCTACAGCATTTTGAAGTAATGAAAGATTGTACCTATCGTGGCTGCCATACCGCTGGCTTTTTGCCGGGTGGTTTAAATGTTGGTAGAAGGGCTGCTGCTTTGAATAAACGGTTAATTGGCGACAAACAGTATAGCGACTATACAAGCTGGATAGCAGCCATACGAGCTGGCGGTAATGGTTTCAATTATATTTTAGATTGGGTGAGTTGTTTTGCCCTCGCCGTAAATGAGGAGAATGCTTCTTTTGGACGGGTGGTTACCGCGCCAACTAATGGTGCGGCTGGTGTAATTCCGGCTGTATTGCAGTACTTCATTGCTTTTTGTGACGGTTTTACGGAAGATAAGGTGATTCAATTTATAGCTTGTGCTTCTGAAATAGGCAGTATTTTTAAAAAAGGGGCTACTATTTCTGCAGCAATGGGCGGTTGCCAGGCGGAGATTGGGGTGTCCTCTGCGATGGCCGCAGCAGCACTTACGGAGTGTATGGGGGGTTCGCAGCGACAGGTCTTAATGGCCGCAGAGATAGCCATGGAGCATCACCTGGGTTTAACTTGTGATCCGATTGGGGGTTTGGTACAAATCCCTTGCATTGAAAGGAATACCATGGGCGCTATTAAAGCAATTACCGCCAGTCAGCTGGCTTTGCAAAGTAATCCAGACCAAGCGAAGGTAAGCCTGGATGCGGTAGTCAATACCATGTGGGAAACTGCCCTGGATATGAACGCTAAGTATAAGGAAACATCAGACGGGGGATTGGCAACCAATATTCCCATCAGCTTGCCTGAGTGCTAGATCTTCTGTTGTGCTTTGATGGCAAGATACCTGTTTACTACGTTTATGGTTAGTTTTTCTGGCGCCGTAAGGATACTGAGTATGCCATGTTTTGCCAGCTCCATTACCATTAGTTTTTTCTCGTACGCAAATTTCTCTGCAATGGTTTTAATGTAGATGCCTTCTACATCACTGGCCACCGTTTGGCTAATGGCCTTCAACTCTGTATTCTCGAAAAACACGATGAGCATCAAATGGTGCTTCGCCATGCGTTTTAGATAAGGCAGTTGCCGGGTTAAGGCAGTCATGCTCTCAAAATTGGTAAAGAAGATAACGAGGCTGCGCTGCTTTATTACACTGCGCACACCGCTGTAAAGTGCCTCCATATTGGTTTCTAGGTACCTGGTTTTTTCTTTGTATAGAACCGCCATGATTTTGCCCAGATGGGCAGGCCTGCGATCGGCCGGCACTATGCTTCCCACTTTCTCTGCTATGGTAATTAAACCCGCTTTATCTTCCTTCAGCAATGCGACATTAGACAATACAAGACTGGCATTAATGGCATAATCCAAGAGACTGAGCCCTTCAAAAGGCATTTTCATGGCGCGCGATTTGTCGATGATACAGTACACATGTTGTGCGCGCTCATCGGTGTAGGAGTTTACCATCAGCTCACCTTTTCTGGCTGTGGCTTTCCAGTTTACGGTTCGGTAATCGTTACCCTGCACATAGTTTTTTACCTGATCAAACTCCATACTGTGTCCAATACGCCTGATCTTTTTAATCCCCATTTCGGTTAACCGATTGGAGACTGCCATCAGTTCGTATTTCCTTAACTGCAGGAAGGAAGGATAAACAGCAATCATTTCTTCTTGACAGAAATCAAACCTGCGGGTTAAAATTTGAAGTGGGGATTGCACGTAGAGTCTTACTTTACCAAACAGGTATTCGCCACGCTTGGTTGGCCTTAGCATATAGCTGATGTTTTTATGGGTAGCCGGCTTTAAAGAAACCTGGAATAAGAGATCACGCTTTTGGAATTGGAAAGGAATTTCGTCAATAATGCCTGCGTGTATGGCGAACGGGTAGAAATTCTCTACATAAATATGCAGCTCATTTTCATCGCCATTGCTTAATCGCTCTGGCAAATCTCTTCGTAGAAAAACGTGGCGGCTGCCCCTGTACAGCATGATGAAATCAATTCCCGTTAGGGCAACCATGATAAAAAATAAAAGGTAAGGGAGGTGGCCCAGCCATGGGAGGAAAAAAGAAGTTAGAAAAAAACTGGCACAGATAGCCATACCAGCAAAAAAACGCTTGCCTACAAATAGTTGTGTATAATATTTATGAAAGAGCCTTTTCAATGTTAACGCGGGATTTCTATTTTCTGAATGATCTGTGCAACGATATCTCTTGTGCTTAACCCTTCCATTTCCTTATCTGGTGTAAGCATAATGCGGTGTGCCAGTACTGGTGCAGCAACTTTAATGATGTCATCAGGCGTTACAAAATCTCGACCGGCCATTGCGGCTATTGCTTTAGCGCTGTTGATCATGGCAAGCGAAGCGCGGGGCGAAGCACCTAGATAAAGCGACTTATTATTGCGCGTTTCATGGGTGATTTTTGCTACATATTCTATCAGTTTAGGCTCAACGTGCAGCGCTTTAATAATGGCGCGACAGGTTTTGATTTGTGCAATACTCAATACAGGTTTTACCTCTTTTACTTCAGCACCCAAATTTTGCTGGTGCTGATTGAGGAGGATGGTGGTTTCTTCTTCTAGCGTTGGGTATTTAACTTCTATCTTGAACAAAAAGCGGTCTAGCTGTGCCTCGGGCAAGCGGTACGTACCCTCCTGCTCTATCGGGTTTTGCGTAGCCAATACCATAAATGGCGCTTCCATTGCATAGGTATGCCCATCTACAGTAACCTGCTTTTCTTCCATTACTTCAAACAAAGCAGATTGCGTTTTTGCCGGTGCCCTGTTGATCTCATCAATTAGTATGATATGTCCGAATATTGGTCCTTTGCGGTATTCAAAAGTGGCAGATCTTGGGTCAAATACTGAAGTGCCCAATACATCAGAAGGCATCAGATCTGGTGTAAACTGGATCCTGGAAAAAGAGGCATCAATACTTTTTGCAACCAGCTTTGCGCTTAAGGTTTTTGCCACTCCAGGTACGCCCTCCAGCAGGATATGGCCATCGGCCAGCAGACCAGCAATAAGAAAATCTATGGTTTCTTTTTGGCCTACAATTATTTTTCCAAGTGATGCTCTTATTTGCTCAACCGCCTGGCTAAGTTCCGTAAGGTCTGTTCGATGATTTGTTAGTTCAGGTTCCATGGTATTGTTATTGGACTTGTTTATAAAATTGTTCTATCAGTTTGTTTAAACTGATTAGCTGATTGTCATCTACTTTAGCACCTCCGTTAATTTGACTAATGGTAGTTAAAAGCGCTGCGGTCGTTTCTTCATCGCCACCCGATTTATGGATCAAATTGTGTAAAAACTCTGTATTGAGTTTATTGGTTTTTAACCGATAATTACTTCTGATAAACTCCAGCAAATAGCTGATCTTTTTATTAGCCAGGTCATTGTTGTTTCTTTGCTGATAATATACTTTGCCTACTACCTTTACAAAATCTACAGAAGAGTTGAGCAGCGGTTGCATTACCGGGATAATGCGCTGGCGCCGTTTTATTTCAAACAGCACAAAAATAAGCAGGCTAAACAATGTAATTAGGTAAGCCCATTTAAGCGGCGGATATTTAAAGAGCACTCTAAGTATGGCATCATCATCAATATTGCCCCGGGTATTGCTTTCATCCCATATTATTAAATTCTTTTTGTTTAGATAAGAAAGTGCTTTTGCGGCATATTCAGCACCCTGCTGGTTGATCAGGCTGTAATTGGTAAGCAATTGGGGGTTGGGCAGCAGGTATAAATTACCCTTACCAAAACTGTACCTAACGTAATTGGCATTACCATATTGGTTTTTACCCAAAATGATTAGGTTTTTTGCCTCAGAAATATCAAAGTACTGATTGCCAAGGCCTTTATCAAACACATAATTTAGATGTGCTTTTAGAATTGGATTGGTAAAGTTAATGCCTGCACTGGCTGATTTGCCCATGTTAAACAGGGTACTGGTCTTGATTTTCAGGGTATCATTCAGCATTTCCCCCAACTCAAAGGCAGCAATAAATACGTCGTTTCCACGCCTCAGATAATGTTCCATTTCCTGGTAATCGTATTTATCAAACTTAATTGTTCCGGCAATGATCAGGTAATTGCTTTGCAGATAGTTGGTGCCTTTGAGGGTATTGTATACAGGTTGGCGAGATACCCTAATCCCGCTACTGGGGAATAAGCTGCCTATTTCTTTATGAAGAATGTAGGTACCAAAAGGGATCTTGTCCTCCTTAAGGTAACTGGGCGACCAGTCTGTAGGCTTTGGTTTATAGTACTGTGCCACCACATAGATGACAACAAATATACCGCTGATAATTAAATATAACTTTAGCCCCTTCATGATGTGCGGTTGAAGTTATTAAAGTCTGTCTGCAACTCATTAAAACGTTCCTTTTCTAAAAAGAATTCTCCATACCAGATGTACTCAAACTGATTGGTAAGGGTTGTAAAAAGGTGCTTTCTATCTGCATTTGCGATTTCCTGAATATAAGCCTGGTTGGTTTTTTCAGGCTGCCAGTTGATTTGATCCGTATCACTTAAATATTTTAGTGTACGGAGGTAGAACATCCTAATGGCCAACCTGTAATTCCCACTGGCAATTGCCTTTTCAATCTCGTGGTCGAAATTGATTTCATGGATGTTATCCAATGCCTCCGTGTAGGGAACTTCTAGGCTTTTGGATTTGGAGGCAAAGAACTTTAAATCAATACCGGAGAACTTCAATAAAAAGAAAATAACCAGCACAACAAATACGGCAATGATAAAATATCCAAAATAGTTGCCTGCTTTTGAACTGCTAAAAATACGGTCGAAAAGATGCCAGAACCACTTCCAGAATCTCGACCATAAGCTTTCATTTTCAGGAGCGAGGTTATCATATTTAAAATCTTTTTCTGCCCGATAGGCTTTAATCTTTTCAAGATCAAATAACCTTACTTGTACTACCGAATTGGTGTCTTCCAGAATTATTTTCTTTGGCGCTGCTTTTTTTGGTAGCGTGCTTTTTGATGCAGGCTGACCCACACCGGCATACACAGACCCGGTAAGACTACTGCAGCATAAGAAAAATAACAAGAGAGAAAACCTTAACATTTTAATACTCTTCCTGCGTGTTGAATTGATCTTTATCTTTTCCCATTTGCTGAATTCGCCCTAACAATCCGCCGTTTTCTAAACGCTCTACCAGGTTAAAATAGCAAAGTGAAATGCCAATACAAGGAAAAATAGTGAGTACTTGCGATATTTGTTGGAAAACTGTAGAGAGGATAACCCACGTAGAGTTTACACTTTTACCACCCGGTGAGAAAGCACTGGACATGTTTACAATAGCGGCAGGAATTGCTGGTATTACCATGGCAGCATAAGTAATGACGCACAGGATAAACAGGGCCGCAGCAGTTGACCACCAATCTAAGTTTGCCAATTTGAATGCCCGCCTAAATGAATAGCGAAAACTCGCATTTTCAAAGATCATTACACAATAAAAAAGCGATAGCGCCGGAAAGGTATACAGACCCGGAATAATACAGCAAGCAAAGGCAACTATCATGGTTAACATAATAAGAAATGAGCTGCCAAAAACCCGCATATAAAAGTATTTGAAATAAGACCACACTTCCTCTACCGATGGGGGAACATTTCCTTTCTCGATATACAAAGCCATATAGCTTAATGTTGAAACCGTTATTGCCGTATAGGTGGCAAAAAAGAGCAGCATGACAAGGGCATAATTTATAGAAAACATTTTTTCGTATTGTGCCATCGGTTTTGCACCATATGTCATCGCAATATTTCCATTTAGCGAGTAAATTATTGTTGATATTGTAGATGCCAATATAAAAAACCCGCAGAGGTAAAGGAATACCTTTCCAAGCGGTTTGAAATTCTGTCTAATGAACAGAAAGGTATCTCCTATGATCTCTCCAAATTCTCTTTGTTTTTTAAACTCTAATTTTTCTTGCATGGTTTTATAGTTGTTTGCGTTTATTTAATTTATAAGGGTAAAGGATTACGTACCAGATGATAAACAGCAGAGACCCGCCTAAGATACTGCTACTAAGCCATATCGGCATTTCTGTGTGTCTGGTTACAAAGCTTTCAAAAAAGGCGGCCACGATGACGATGGGTATAATTCCGGCAACGATTTTGGTGCCATCTTTTGCGCTGGACCTAAAGGCCTGCATACGGGTATACGTTTTTGGGAACAACAGGCCATGACCTAATACCAAGCCGGCAGCACCGGCAATAATGATGGCTGAGATTTCCAGTGTGCCATGGATCCAGATGACGAGTACAGATTCCAGCCCCAGGCCTTTACTAAAAAAGTAATATTCAAAAGAACCGAGCATCACGCCGTTTCTAAGCATGGCAAACACCGGACCTATGGATAAAAAGATCCCGCTAACAAAGCTAACCAGCATTACATAAGTATTATTTGCTGCGATCGAAAAGAACATTTGAAATTCTCCCTGAGTCTTATAGACTGCAAAAGGATCGCCTTTGGCAATGTTCTCATTAGTCATGTTTACGTAACCATCACCCATAATAAGTCGCACAAAAGTATCATCATACTTGGCAGACAGGGCGCCGATTAAGGAAAAGAAGACAAAAAATAAAAATGCATAAAGCAGCTGCCTGCGGTATTTATAAAATAATAAAGGGAGTTCAAATTGCCAGAAGCTGATAAATCGACCGCTATTTCCTTTCTTATTTTTATAAATGGATTGATGCAGCAGTGCTGCTACGCCATTAAGATAAGCAGTAGTTTTTGAGTTGGGATAAAAGGTTTTGGCATAGGCTAGATCGTTGGTAATGTCTATAAACCGATCTGCCAGTTCATCCGGGCTATCCCTATGGAGCTGCTCGTAGGCTTTCCACTTCTCGGAATTTTGCTTCACAAAGAGCGCTTCTCTCATAAGGGGTAACAGGGCGTTGATTTTTTTGTAAAATAGTAAAAAACAAATTTACCCGTATCATAAAATTGATATTAGTTATTTATTATGTTTGAATGTATGGAAACAATACAAGTAAGCACCAGTCAGAATGTAGCGATTGACTATCCAGTTGCAGGACTTGGAGAGCGAATTGCAGCCAGACTTATTGATTTGGCTATCTTTTTTGTCGCCTATATTGTGTTCCTAATTTTGGGTATTGTGATCGCGTTCTCCAAGATGGGCAATCTTCTTATGATACTGTTTGTGGTTTATATCATATGTTACGTATTCTACAACCTGATTTTTGAGATCATTATGAACGGGCAAACGGTAGGAAAGCGTATCATGAAAATTAGGGTGATTAGCTTAGATGGCGGACAAGCCAGCCTTGGTCAGCATTTTATCCGTTGGTTGTTCAGACTGGTAGATTTCACTTTAACCGCTCAGGTTGGAGGTATGGTTTGCATAGCCGTTACAGACAATAAGCAGCGTATTGGAGACGTAGTTGCCGGCACAACGGTGATCAAAACGGTGCAAAGAACAAATTTAAGTCACATCGCCTTTACTCCGCCAAATGGGGTAGAAGAATATACACCTGTATTTCCAAATGTACAGCAACTGGCCGATAGTGATATTGAATTGATCCACGAAGTAATTATCACTTATTATAAAACCCGAAATTATGATGTTGTGGAAGCTATGGCCTTGAAAATGGCCGATTACATTGGCATTGTAAGACCAAGGGAAATGAGTGGTGTAGATTTTTTGCAAACTGTAATTAATGATTACAACCACATTACCTCTGCAACTATTTAAACACTTTAGTAACCTGAGCAGCTACCGCGATTGCCCAGCCATTGTACATTTTTGCGGAAGGATGCAAACCATCCGACGCAATTAGCGACAAATCATAAGCCGCATTTTTTGAAGCAGGAGTGATGTCTGTATAGCTAATACCCAATGCCAGTGTTTCCTCTTTATTAATGGCATTAAAAACATCGATTTCTTTCGATATTGTTTGTTGATTTCTGGCACTCTGTTTGGCAAAAGGCGTTACACCCCAATCTGGTATGGAGACCACAAAAACATGCGTTTTCTCGTTGCTGGTATAATTGAGCGCGGTTTGTAACAACTCCTTAAATTCTTTACGGTAGGTGGCTTCAGATTCCCCTCTATACTGGTTATTAACCCCAATGAGCAAGGTAACAAAATTGAACTTTTGGATAACCCCAGACGCTATAATAGCAGCTTTCAAATCAGCTGTTGTCCAGCCGGTTTGTGCAATTACTGTAGGTGGATTGATGATCAAGCCCTTACTCTGCAATTGGGCTACCAACTGGCTGGGAAAGTTATCAGCAGTACTTACTGATTCCCCTATGGTATAAGAATCGCCAAGCGCAAGGTAATTGAGCTGTTTTCCCTTATTCGGATCTATAGTTGGCATTTTTACAGTATCTATCGCCTTTTTAGGCGTGTCAATTGGCTTCTTTGCGGTATCAATTGTTTTAACCGGAGTAGGCCGTTCTGGCGTTTCCATAGCAATTGAGTTGCCTTTCTTGCAGGCCAATATCAGCATTAAACTTAAAATAACGACACATAGTCTCATGTATAGAAATATACGAGAACAATAACTAATTGGATCTTAGTGAATTTGCATACCAAATAAAGCGGCGATATGGTGTTTTAGCTTTTCTTTTACCTCTTCCATTTGTAGCGCAAAACCTAGCTCCCTTTGTAAAGAAGTTACTGCTTTATCATCAATGCCACAAGGCACTATATTCTTAAAATAATCCAAATTGGTATTTACATTCAATGCAAAGCCGTGCATGGTAACCCATCTGCTGCAACGCACACCCAAGGCGCAAATCTTTCTTGCTTTTTGATTATCGCCATCTATCCACACGCCGGTGTAGCCAGGGTATCGTCCTGCTCCAATTCCGTAATCAGCAAGTGTTAGAATTACTGCTTCCTCAAGTGTTCTCAAGTAAAGGTGGATATCTGTAAAAAAATTATCGAGGTCTAATATCGGGTAACCGACCAGTTGCCCTGGCCCGTGGTAAGTTATATCACCCCCCCGGTTGATTTTGTAATAGGTAGCCTGCTTATCGGTCAGGCCTTGCTCATTAAGCAATAGGTTTTCCGGGTGGCCACTTTTCCCTAAGGTATATACGTGAGGGTGTTCACAAAAGATCAGGTTATTGGGCGTTTCTATTTGAGTACCATTTGTTCTGTTCGCAATTTTTAAAGCTATAGCGTTGTCAAACAACTGTCCTTGCCTATCCCAGGCTTCCTGATAATCAACTAGCCCCCAGTCTGTAAATTTAACTTCCTTATTCATCCTGTTATCCTATGCAACTACGAAACCCAACATATAATCATCTGCTGTTTTAAAATACTGAACAGAAAGTTGTCGGGTTTCTTCTGGAAGTTCTACTATAGCATTAAGGGTTCCGTGTTCCTGTGAATTAAATGGCTGAATGCGGATGTGTTGCTTAAATTCCAATCCTTTTTTACCATGCCATTTGTAGATTGCCTCCTTTGCACACCAGCAAACATACAAACCATTTATGTTGTCGCCAATCTGTTTTTGGCTCAGCTCAAGGTCTGAAAGAAATTTGTGTTTAATGGTTTTTATTTTGGGTTTGATCAGTTCAATATCAACCCCAACCTTGCGTGTTTTACCAATTATAACAGCGGCATAATCATAAGAATGGCTGAGAGAAATGTGATAACCCAAGTTTGGCAGGTAAGGTTTACCGTGCTCGTCCATCTGACAATCTATATATTCTGAAGTATTGAGCATTGTTCTGAGCAATAACCTGGTACTTAACCAATGGAGCAAACGCTTTCCGTTATTTAAAGAAGCGATAATATCCAGTTCGTGCTGTTTGAGCTGTAACCCTGAAATTAACTGCTTTTCAGTTTCTTCGATCCTCCATACCGCCAGTATGGTGTCCTCGTCGATATTTTTATTAAAAACTACAGGCATCTCTATTTTAGAATACCATGCAAAAGTATCTTAAATTAATCATATTTTAGACCAAATACTTTACAAATGATCCTGTCAGACAAACGTATCCTTGAAGAAATAGAAAAAGGTACCATAATTATAGAGCCATTTAGAGAAGATTGCTTGGGTACAAATTCTTATGATGTACACTTGGGTAAATATCTGGCTACTTATACAGACCGCGTGCTTGATGCCAAAGCACATAATCAGATTACGCATTTTGAAATTCCAAAAGAAGGCTATGTCTTGCATCCCGGCACATTATATTTGGGGGTGACGTTAGAATATACAGAAACACATGCGCACATTCCTTTTTTGGAAGGAAAATCAAGCACCGGGCGACTGGGCATTGACATTCATGCAACTGCCGGCAAGGGAGATGTTGGCTTTTGTAACACCTGGACGTTGGAAATTTCCTGTACACAGCCAGTAAAAATATATCCAGGCATGCCTATTGGACAACTGATTTATTTTATGGTGGAGGGAGACGTTCAAACCATGTATAACAACAAAGCCAATGCAAAATACAACAACAAAACCACTAAACCAGTTGAAAGCATGATGTGGAAAAACAAATTCTAACCTAAAAATGAATACCATAAAAGTTACCATAAAGGACCACTTGAGTATCATTAAGCTTGACAGGGGGAAGTCAAATGCACTGAATGCCGAGATGATTACTGAGCTGAATGACATGCTTAAAAATATAGCATCAGATTCCAGCATAGCTGGCGTAATCATTACCGGAAAGGATCACTTCTTTTCTGCCGGGCTTGACCTGATTGCGCTTTATAACTACACCGAAGCAGAAGCTGCAGCATTCTGGCATTTGTTTTTGGATTTTACAGCCAACATCACCGCATTTAAAAAGCCGCTTGTTGCCGCAATTAACGGGCATAGCCCTGCCGGCGGATGTGTTATTGCACTTGCATGCGACTACAGAATAATGGCCGAGGGCAAATATATTATTGGCTTAAACGAGGTTCCAGTTGGAATCATTGTGCCGGAAAGTATTTTTAAACTGTACTCATTCTGGATTGGACAAGCCAATGCTGCACGCAGTTTGCTGGAAGGAAAATTATTTAGTCCGGATGAGGCCCTGCAAATTGGACTGGTAGACGAAGTGGTAAATCCGGCAAGCATTTTAACTGCTGCAGAGCGTAAGATAAAAAAATACATGGCCATGGAGCGAAATACCTGGGAGCAAAGCAAGTTGAACATCAGGAAAGAACTCATTAACGCAACCAGCGCAGACCAGAGCGAAACATTAAAGGCTGTGCTGGAACAATGGTGGTCGCCGGCAACTAGGAGCATTCTAAAAACGATAATAGGTAACCTTCAAAATAAATAAGATGTACAACGAGCCCATGTTAAGAGACGATGCCTTAAAAGGAAAAACCATAGTAGTTACCGGAGGTGGTACCGGCTTAGGTAAAGCCATGGGCACTTATTTTTTAAAACTGGGTGCAAACCTGGTTATCACTAGCAGAAAGCTGGATGTACTTCGGCAAACAGCAGTAGAGATGGAGACAGAAACGGGGGGCAAAGTATTGGCCCTGGCTTGCGATGTTCGGGAATACGAACAGGTAGAACATGTACTGGCCGAAACACTAAAAACCTTTGGAAAAGTTGATGCGCTACTTAACAATGCAGCCGGCAATTTTATATCGCCAACAGAGCGCCTTTCTGCTAACGCATTCTCATCCATTATAGACATTGTTCTAAAAGGCTCTGTTAACTGTACGCTAGCTTTTGGAAAGCACTGGATTAAAGAAAAACAGTCGGCAACTGTACTGAACATTGTAACTACTTATGCCTTTACCGGTTCAGCTTATGTGGTACCTTCTGCATGTGCGAAGGGTGGTGTGCTGGCTATGACGCGTTCACTTGCTGTTGAATGGGGTAAGTATGGTATCCGTACCAATGCTATTGCTCCAGGACCTTTTCCTACTAAAGGTGCCTGGGAAAGGCTGTTGCCAGGAGATTTGGCAGAGAAATTTGATTTTAAGAACCGGGTACCGCTAAAACGTGTTGGTGAACACCAGGAATTGGCTAACCTTGCTGCATTTTTAATAAGTGATTTTGCCGGCTATATTAATGGAGAAATAATTACTATAGATGGAGGCGAATGGTTGCAAGGTGCTGGCCAGTTTAATGGAATGGAAGCCATTCCTGATGAAATGTGGGATACTTTTGCGCAAATGACACGATCTGCGAAAGGAAGCTAGGCTACCATTTTATCAACGCGCTGGCCCAGGTAAAACCAGAGCCAAAGGCAGCAAGACAGATAAGATCACCTTCTTTAATTTTCCCTTCCTCCCATGCCTCGCACAAGGCAATAGGCACAGATGCTGCGGTGGTATTTCCGTACTTTTGAATATTGTTAAACACCTTACTGTCTGGCAATCCAAGCAACTGTTGTACATACTGACTAATGCGAAGATTAGCCTGGTGCGGAACAAGCAGGTCAATATCCGTACTTTCCTTGCCATTTGCGGCTAAAGCTTCTTTAATTACTTCCGGAAACTTAACTACTGCTTTCTTAAAAACTGCAGGCCCATCCATGTAAGGCAAAGCAGCGCCCCCCTCTAATTGTTCGCGGGTGAGGAAAAGTCCACCAAGTTCCTGATCTGGATAATCTGGTTTATCTTTAAGCCATTTATTGGCGTTGGAGCCCGGGTAAAACATAGCCAACGATTCTGCATCTGCACCATCGCTGTGCAAATGAGTACTCAATATTCCTTGTCCTTCTTTCTGCGTGGGCTGCAGCACTACTGCCCCTGCTCCATCACCAAATATTACCGATACGTTGCGGCTCCGGGTTTCAAAATCCATGGCAAAGGAATGTTTCTCACTACCCACTACCAGGATATTCTTATACATTCCTGTTTTAATAAACTGGTCTGCCACGGAGAGGGCATAGATAAAGCCAGAGCATTGATTCCTGATATCCAGTGCGCCTATTTCTCTCATTTTCATTTCCCTCTGGAGCAAAACACCACAGCCGGGAAAATAATAATCAGGACTTAAGGTTGCAAATACAATAAAATCAACATCTTGTGCCGTGATACCTGCGCGTTCAATTGCAATTTTAGCGGCCTCTACTCCCATTGTGGTGGTAGTTTCTTCCAGGCGATCTGCAAATCGGCGTTCTTTAATGCCCGTGCGTTCCTGAATCCACTCATCGCTGGTTTCCATAAACCTGGATAAATCTGTATTGGTATATACATTTTTAGGAACGTAATAGCCAATGCCGGCAATTTTTGACCGCTGCATCATATTTGAAGTTTGAATAATTTTAGGCAAAAATTACTTTACCTGCAACATTATTTTGAAATAAGCTTATTTTTGTAAGATGTCTACAGAAACAAAAGAAGAAACATTCACCTTAGAAGAGATTCTTACCTCACTTAAAACGGTTCACCGTTTGATCCTTTGGAATGATGATGTGAACACTTTTGAACATGTGATTTATTGCATGATGAAATATCTGGACTACACAGAACCCCAGGCAGAAAAAATAGCCTGGGAAGTACACAATAAAGGAAAGTGTGCTGTATTGGAAGGTTCCTTTACCGAAATGGAGATCTACCGCAAAATTTTACAACAGGAAGCACTAACTGTCTCTGTAGATTAATCCTCGCAAAATTTTTACTCATAGAAAGGTATTTAACCTGTAATAAAATAGTTACGCCCTATATTTTTAAACTTACTGGTCGTTTCTTTGTCCCTCTTATATAAGTTATAAAATCAAGATCCTGGATGAAGAATTACAGATGCAAGGTGATGCGCTTAACATTAGCTTTTTGTATAAATGCAATTACCCTTAATGCACAAACAACCGGCGAAGGAAAGATTACCGCTAAAGTTGTAGATGCCATAACCAATCAAACCGTTCCATTTGCATCTGCAATTGTGATCAATAGAAAAACCAAGGCAATTGTTAAAGGTGCCCAAACAGATGTAGATGGCAATCTTATAATAATAGGCCTGCCAATAGGCGTATTTAGCTTCAAAATAAGCAATGTGGGCTATCAAACGATGGTTAGAGATTCTATAGCAATAACAGATGCTAAGAAAGATATTAATTTCGGCACCATTAACATGAAGCCTTCCAAAGGTACTGCCTTAAATGAAGTAACCATTACCGCTCCGAAGAGCACCATTCAAATGGGAATTGACAAGAAGATATTCTCGGTAGATCAAAGTTTGGTTAGCGAAGGCGGATCGGCTTCTGATCTTTTGCAAAACGTTCCTTCTGTTCAAACGGATATAGAGGGCAACGTTAGTCTTAGAGGCTCAAGCGGTGTGCGTGTTTTAATAGACGGTAAGCCTTCCCTCATTGCTGGTGGCAATGTGGCCCAGGTTTTACAGTCTATACCTGCAAGTTCTATTGAAAGTATAGAACTGATTACCAACCCATCTGCAAAATACGATGCAGAAGGCCAGTCGGGCATCATCAACATCGTCCTTAAGAAAAACAAAAAAATTGGCTTAACTGGTTCTATTGCACTCACAGCAGGCAGCCAGGAAAACTACAATGCCAATACCAACCTAAGTTTCCAAAACAGTAAAATAAATCTTTATGGAAACTACAGTTATCGGTATGGTAACAGGCTTGGTGGAGGCTTTAATAACATCCAATACACTAATCTTTTATCCCCTAGTTCTGCTGCTTTTACCAATCAAATTACCGATTCTAAATCACTGGACAAGGGGCACAATTTTAAAGCAGGTATTGATTATTATGTGAGTGAAAAAAGCATATTGAGCTTCTCCGGAGGTTTTAATATAAGAGATAATGACCGTTTAGATTTATTAACCATCAATAAACTTGACCAATTAAGAAATCCTCTTGAGCTAAGCAACAGAACCAACTCAAACTTTGGTTCTGGCGGGAGTTATGATTTAAATCTTGATTTTAGTCAAAAGTTTACGAAGCCTAAAGAAGAGCTTACCTTTAATTTTAGCTTCTCTGAAGGCGACAATGACAACAACCAGATTTACAATACTAAGATTTATAATGTAAATGGAACACCGGTATCATCATTTCTAAATATCCAGAATAACGATAGCTATGGATACAACAAAAACTATAATATTCAAACCGACTATACCCTACCAATAGGCCAGTTAGGCAAAATAGAGGCGGGATACCGAAGTCAGATCAAGTTTGCAGAAAACACTCAAATCTCTACAAACTCTGATATTTTTACAGGTGATTTTGTGAATAATTTGGCATTAAGTAACTTGTTTAATAACAAGGATCAGGTACATGCCTTGTATTTTAACTTTCAGAATCAAATTAAAAGCTTTGGGTATCAAGTTGGTTTAAGGGCGGAAGACGCCACACTTGATACGCGTTTAGGAACCTACCAATCTAACGGCAGCATTGCTTACACACCGGGTAAAGTTGCCTATACCAGGCTGTATCCAAGTATTTTCTTAACAGAAAAGCTTAAAGGAGATCAGCAATTGCAATTGAGTTATAGCAGAAGAGTAAACCGGCCGCGTGGTTGGGATGCCAATCCTTTTCTTGATGTGTCTGACCCTTACAACTACCGCCAGGGCAATCCAAACCTCCGGCCTGAAGATGTACATGCATTTGAATTGAGTTACAGCAAGTACTGGAAAAAAGTAACACTTACTTCAACGGCCTATGTGCGTAAAACAAATGACGTGATCCAACGTGTGAGGACAACGCCTGCGGAATACGCAGGAACAGGAATTACCGTGATTACCCCGGTAAACTTAGCCAGAAGTATTAGTAGTGGATTTGAACTGATTAGTAAGGTTAACGTTTTAAAAGCCTGGAGCTTTACTGGAAACGTGAACCTATACCAGGTAGATGTAAAAGGCAACTCCAATTCTGGTATATTAGAAAATTCTGGCTTTAGCTGGAATGCAAATCTAACCAACAATTTTGTAGTATTGGAAAACATAACCCTACAGATTAAAGGCGACTATCGTGCAAGGGAAGCAATGGCGCAGGGAACCAGGAATGCGATGTATGGCTTAGATGCTGGAGGTAAATACGATTTTAAAGATAAAAAGTCTTCGTTGAGTTTAAACATAAGAGATATTTTCAATACCCGCAAATGGGCAATGACTACGGAAGCTGGAGGAACTATTGTTGATTTCAGTAGAAGGATGCAGGGCACAGTAGCCAACCTGACTTATTCTTACCGTTTTGGCAAGACAGACTTCAAATTGAAGAAATCGAATAAATCTGATCAGCAGCAAATGCGTCCTGATGAAGAATCCTTTTAGTAGCGCTATGGAAGATCATAATCGAGCGGGTTATAAAAAATATTTACTTTTGTTAAAATTAAACCAGCTATGAATAAACTGTTCGGCTACCTACTTAGTCCAATATTTTATATTGCGTTCCTTGTTGTACTTATTATATTTCAGCCGATACAATGGGTATGTTACCGTTTTTTTGGCTTAAAAGCGCATAAGGTTTCTGTGGATGCCCTCAACTTCTTTTTAACCTATTGTGATTTCCTGCTGCTATCGTCCGTTAATTTTAGAAATGAGCAGGTACTTCCATTAGACCGTCCCATTATTTTTGTAGCCAATCACCAAAGCATGTATGACATACCTGCTTTGATCTGGTTTTTAAGAAAGTACCACGTTAAATTCATCTCCAAGATAGAACTTACCAAAGGCATCCCTTCTATTTCATTTAACTTGAAGTATGGCGGGGGGGCAAATATAGATCGTAAAGATAGCAAACAAGCCGTTTCTGAGATCATTAAACTTGGCCGCCGGATGAAAGACAATACATGGTCCGCCATGATATTTCCAGAAGGTACCCGAGCCAAGGATGGTAAAATAAAAGCTTTTCAGGTTGGTGGGATTGCTACTTTACTAAAGGTTGTTCCAAACGCCCTCATTGTACCCGTAGCTATAGAAAACTCCTGGAAAATTGTACAATACGGAACTTTTCCGCTAAGTGTTGGAGAGCGTTTGCGGTGGACTGTGCTAAAACCAATAGAGCCTGCAGGTAAGAATCCAGAAGATATAGCCCTGGAAGCAGAAACTGCCCTAAAAGCTATAGTAAACTAAATATTCTTATTGTCTATTCTTCTAAAAAATTCATCTCTGTAGGTATCACCAATCGGGATAACCTTTCCATTGATAGCAATTCTGCTTCGCTCTATGCTTTCAATTTTGTCCAAAGAAATGATATAAGATTTGTGTACCCTAATAAATTGTGCTTGAGGTAAGGTTTCTTCCATCTTTTTCATGTTTTGAAGTGTAATTACCCGTTCAGCCTTAGTGTAAATTGAAATATAATCTTTTAGCCCTTCTATAAAAAGGATATCATCCAACTGGATTTTCTGAATTTTATGTTCTGTTTTTACAAAGATAAAATCTTGTACGATGTGGTTTACGGCCGTAAAAGGGGCGGAGGTTAAAACGGGTTGTGGCGCAGGCGCAGGTTCTGCAGCTTTATTTTGGTTGTGGACTTTTTCAACAGCTTTATAGAACCGATCAAAAGCAATGGGCTTTAGCAAATAATCGGAAACGTTCAAATCATAACTTTCCAGCGCGTATTGCGAATAAGCCGTGGTTAGGATATAACTCGCTTTATTGTTGGCAATCTTTAAGAATTGGATGCCAGTAAGCTCAGGCATCTGAATATCCAAAAACACCAGATCTATTCCCCCAGCCTGTACCAACTGAAGTGCCTCGATAGCATTCTCAGTGCGCTTTACCAATTCAAGGAAAGGAATTTTAGATACATAATCCTCAATAATATCTAGCGCCAAAGGCTCATCATCTACAGCAATACATTTTAACTTTGTCATATATCAAGCATTAACTCACTGGTATAGTGCGTTTCCGAATTTACAATATTTAATTTATACCGATCAGGGTATAGCAGCTGTAATCTGCGCTCTACATTATATAGACCTATCCCACCCATTTGATCCTTATTATAGCTATTCTTTTTATTACTTACACTAAAGTGAAGAATTTTCTGATTTGCAATAATATTGATCTTGATGGGATTTTCAGGGTCATTGGCCACACCATGTTTAAAGGCATTTTCTACAAACGAGATCAGAATCAGCGGGACAATCTGTTGGTTGTCTATTTCACCATTTTGCGTAAACTCTACAGCTGCTCCGTCTTTAAATCTTAACTTTTGCAGTTCAATAAAACTCTGCACGTATTCTATTTCTTTACTCAGTGAAACCCAACTGTCGTTGCTTTCATAAATCATGTAACGCATAATCTCAGAAAGCTTCAAGATCGCATCTGCAGTCTTATCAGATTTCTGGTAAGCCAATGAGTAGATGTTATTTAGAGAGTTAAATAGAAAATGTGGGTTAAGCTGCGATTTTAAGAATTGTAATTCCATTTCCTTCTTCTCACGAATCAGATTTTTTTGTGCGCTCTCATTACCAAACCAGTCTGAAGCAAACCTGATTAGGGAACTGGCCACCACAAAGAAACCGGAGATGAACATGTTGAAGAAAAAATACCCGGCTACTTCAGCATACCTACCTTTCATCGCCTCATCAATTGCCTTCAGGAAAAAATTGGAGTAGATGCTTTCTATACCTAATTTGCAGAAGGTCATTACCAATATGAGCAGTACAATGCTAACTACATACATTCCATACCTTTTAGCATCCTTAACCAGTAAAGGAATAAGCAAGGTATAGTTGATATAAAAAATAGAAATATTAATTAGCGAGGCAAACCCATGACGCGTTGCGAAAGCGTAAAGTGTAGTGGGCTCGCGCCCAAAAAACACCTGAAAATATAAGATGGTACTGACAATAAGCCAAAATACGAGGTGACCTGTTAATGGTGTTTTAGTCTTCATTTATTGATGCTGTACCCAATTCCATAAGTCCAAAATAGCTAATATGATATGTTTTGAGGCTTTGCTTTCGACGAACTGGCAATTTATTTCTACCAATGGCTTAAATCAGCTAACCAATTACAAAACTATTCTTTTTAGGCGTTTATCTAGAATAATGTGGCCTTGGTCTAAAACATTTTAGTAGAATTTTATTAATGATTCTATTTGTTTCATCAAAACAATAAGATTATGAAAAAGTTATCAACCATATCCCCCTTCTTACTTCTATTATTCCCTGTACTTATTATGATGGTATTTACTTTTGTTATAGCAACCACCGCTACTCAAAATGATGATGAGGTTGTTTTAAAATCAGGCTCTTCAAAAACTACTTTGATTAAAATTAGCAATCCATTCTCTAATTAAGATCTCGCCCCGCTAATTAGTGGGCTAGCTAAGTATAAATTAAGCCCTGAATACAGCCTCCATTTATGGGGGCTTTGTTTGTTTAAAGGTTCTTTCGAATTTCTTTATTCCCTTGAAGATCAAAAAAATAAAAATATATTTTGAAAACTAAATTATTAGTTTTAAGTTTATACTAAGTTTTTAGTTATAACAGGTAATGCGCAGTATGCTGATAACAAAGAACAGAACAACAATAGCATAGATTAATAATGGAAATTAAGGACTTAACAAAAGCAGAAGAGCAGATCATGCAAATTGTATGGCAGATTGAAAAAGGATTCGTTAAAGACGTAATGGACTTACTTCCCGAGCCAAAGCCCGCCTACAACACTGTATCTACAATAATTAGGATACTTGAAGTAAAGGGATTCATCGCTCATGAAGCATTTGGCAAGGCCCATAAATATCAACCCGTTATTAGCAAAGAAGATTATAAACGTTATGCAACAGAGAAATTGCTGGGCAATTACTTTGAAAACTCAGTTGAAAGCATGTTCTCCTTTTTTGTAAAAGAAGAAAAGCTGGATCTGGGCGACGTTGATGAGATTCTTAAAATGATCAGTAAACTTAAAAACAAAGAGAAATGAGTTGGGCACATTACATCCTCCAGGTCAATATTTACCTATTGGTATTTTATGGCTTCTACAAGCTATTATTAGATAGAGAGACGTACTTTACGCTCAACAGATTTTATCTTGTTGCTTCGGGCATCCTATCGCTCACCATTCCTTTCTTACGGTTTGAATGGTTTAGTACACAAACTATTGCCCGGCCTGTATATATTACCGCCGGTCAGGTTGGTGATTTTATGTACCAGGTTGGCATCGTACAGAATGATGTATCCATGCTAACCCCGGGTAATGTGCTAGCATTGGTTTATATCGCAGGGGTAGTGTTTCTTGTAATCCGGTTGATGATACAGCTTGTTTATGTGAGGCTTCTTTTGAAAAGGAATGAAAGCGGAATGGCCTTCTCTTTTTTTGGCAGAAAGTTGATTGACCAGAGCCTACCTGGATTAAGTACGATTAACAGTCATGAAGAAATACACATTAGGCAGCTGCACTCATTGGATGTCATCTTTTTTGAAGTTCTTGGCATTATCGCCTGGTTTAATCCGATCATTTATTTTTATAAACATACCGTTAAAAACATACATGAATACCTGGCTGATGAAGAAGCCGCGCGTTTTCAAGGTGATAAAGAGCAGTATGCTTTATTGTTGTTGAGCAGTGCTTTCGGGGTAACCCAAAGCAACCTTACGAATAGTTTTTTTAACAAATCACTCATTAAAAAAAGAATTTACATGCTACACAAACAACGTTCAAAAAAAACCGCTATACTAAAGTATGGCCTGTTTTTACCGCTCTTCGCCATTACACTAGTCATGTCGTCGGCCACCTTAAGAACCAACAAAAACATTAAACGATTAACGGATGACATCCCTTTAAATCAGCCACTTCAGGTGGTAAAAGAGGTTGTTGCTGCAGCTATAGAAGCAGACGTGCCAGCTGGCGCAAATTCCAAAACGGTAGACTTTTCAGACCTGCTTACCCACCTCAAAAAAAGCGTAAGGTACCCTCTTGCAGCATCAGCATCTGGTGTGCAGGGATTTTCGATGATAAAATTTACAGTTAAAGCTGGCGAACCAAATGATGTTTCCATTGCAAGCACCGCTCTTGGTTATGGTTGCGACACTGAATTAATGAGCAAAATTCTAACCTATGATGGCTTCAAGAGTATTGCTGATGGCAAATACGTGATCAAAACTAGTTTCCTACTTTCTGGGGAAACCACTCCGCTTAAAAATCAAGAACTTAAAACACCTGCTAATTATACCCTCCTCCCTGAGATCGTGATCCGTGGTTATCTTAAAACTAGTGAATCTACTACTGATGTTGGCGACAATAAAATCTATGATTTTGTTTCTCTTGATCAGCAACCTACCTTCCCAGGCGGAATGGATAAATTTTACGGGTATTTGAAGTCTACTATGGTCTATCCTACGGAAGCAAAGGCCAATAAGGTTGAGGGTAAAGTTTTTCTTTCTTTTGTTGTTGAAACAGATGGAAGCTTGTCGGATATCAAAGTAGAGCGGAAGCTTGGTTACGGCACTGATGAAGAAGCGGTAAGAGTTTTGAAAGCTAGTCCTGCATGGACCCCCGGTATTCAGAACGGCAGTAAAGTTCGGGTAAAATACAACATTCCTATCTCGTTTTCCCTAGGCCAGAACCCTTCTATAATAAATGGCAATGATACTCCGGCTCAAGAAAATAAAGTATACGACTTTATCTCACTAGAACAGCAGCCTTCTTTTCCGGGCGGAATGGATAAATTTTATGCGTATTTGAGTAGAACGGTAAAATACCCCGCAGAGGCTCAAAAATTAAATAAACAAGGGAACGTATTTTTGTCCTTTGTGGTGGAAAAAGATGGCACCTTAACCGACATTAAAGTAGAACGCGGAGTGGGCTTTGGTCTGGATGAAGAAGCGATAAGGGTTCTAAAAGCTTCGCCTAAATGGATCCCGGGCATACAGAAGGGCAAAAAAGTGAGGGTCAAATACAACATTCCTCTAAAATTTTCACTAGTAAAATAGTATCATAATTAACACTCAGGAAACACAAAACCCCGGCTAAATTAGCCGGGGTTTTGTGCATAGTACCCTTGTCTCGTCCTATAAATCTATTAATTATCTTCTTCAGATACAAATTTTGCAGAATAAAAATCCCTGTTCATCCTTGCGATGTTCTCTAGTGAAATCCCTTTAGGGCATTCGGCTTCGCAGGCACCTGTATTTGTACAGTTTCCAAAGCCTTCAGCATCCATTTGGGCAACCATACTTTGAACCCTGCGGTATCGCTCAGGCTGTCCCTGAGGCAGTTGCGCCAGTTGAGAAATCTTAGCTGAAACGAATAACATTGCCGAAGCATTCTTACAAGTGGCTACACAAGCTCCACAACCTATACAAGCCGCAGCTTCAAATGCAGCATCTGCCTTACTCTTTGGTATAGGGAGCGCATTTGCGTCTTGTGCATTGCCGGTGTTCACTGAGATAAACCCACCTGCGGCAACTACCCTGTCGAACGCAGTACGATCAACCATTAAATCCTTAATTACCGGAAACGCTGCTGCCCTCCATGGTTCTACAACAATCGTATCGCCATCTTTAAATGAGCGCATGTGCAATTGGCAAGTTGTTACCAGATCCTTGGGGCCATGCGGACGGCCGTTAATAAACATAGAGCAACTTCCACAAATACCTTCGCGACAATCATGATCGAATACGATCGGCTCGTCATTTTTATTGATCAGCTGCTCATTGAGCACATCAAACATCTCCAGAAACGACATGTCTGGAGAAATCTCCGACAGCTTATAATCCACTAAAGCACCTTTGGTACTGCTATTTTTTTGACGCCAAACTTTCAGCGTTAAGTTCATATTTCCTGTACTCATGATATTGAGATTTTGGTACTTACTATTTATAACTTCTTTGTGCCACCTTGATATTTTCAAACTTCAGCTCTTCCTTGTGCAGTTCAAAATTAACGCCTTCTTTAAACTCCCAGGCAGCAACATAGGCATAGTTCTCATCATCACGCAATGCTTCTCCCTCTTCTGTCTGGTATTCCTCTCTAAAGTGACCCCCACAACTTTCGTTACGGTTCAATGCATCAATACACATCAATTCGCCCAACTCTATAAAATCGGCCACGCGACCAGCTTTTTCCAATTCAGGGTTAAGCTCATCAGCGGTTCCTGGCACGCGTACTTCAGTCCAAAATTCTTTGCGTAAACCCCTTATTTCTGCAATTGCTTCGGTTAAACCTGCCACGTTTCTTGCCATTCCACATTTTTCCCACATGATATGACCTAGGCGTTTATGAAAATGGTCAACTGATTTTGTTCCTTTAATATTAATTAAAGTGTCCAGAATTCCTTTCGCTTTGGCTTCTGCTTCTATAAAAGCCGGATGATCGGTTGGTATCGCTTTTACAGATATTTCCTGAGAAAGGTATTTGCCAATTGTATATGGAAGTACGAAATAACCATCAGCCAATCCCTGCATCAAGGCAGAGGCACCTAAACGATTAGCGCCGTGGTCAGAAAAATTAGCCTCACCTGTACAGTATAATCCAGGAACAGTTGTCATCAGGTTATAGTCAACCCAAAGTCCCCCCATTGTATAATGCACTGCAGGATAGATGCGCATAGGCGTTTCATACGGATTCTCCCCGGTAATCTGAGCATACATATCGAACAGGTTACCGTATTTCTCTTTAATTACCGCCAAACCCAAGCGCATGCAGGTTTCCTTATCAGGATTATGCATTCCAGCTTTTGAAGCTTCTATCCGGCCATATCTTTCTGTATTTGCTTTAAAATCCAGATACACCGCCAGTTTCGATGCACCAACTCCATAACCGGCATCACAACGTTCTTTAGCAGCACGAGATGCCACATCACGAGGTACCAAGTTACCAAAAGCAGGATAACGTCGCTCTAAGTAATAATCTCTTTCGTCTTCAGGTATTTCAGAAGCCTTTCTGGTATCATCCTTTTTCTTTGGAACCCAGATCCTACCGTCGTTACGCAACGATTCTGACATTAATGTCAACTTACTCTGGTGGTCTCCCGAAACTGGGATACAGGTAGGATGGATTTGTGTGTAACATGGGTTTGCAAAATGAGCACCTTGCTTGTGCGCTTTCCATGCTGCCGTAACGTTGCTTCCCATTGCATTTGTAGATAGATAAAATACATTCCCGTAACCTCCTGTACCCAATACTACTGCATGGCCAAAATGGCGCTCCAGTTCTCCTGTAATCAAATTTCGGGCAATTATACCACGGGCTTTACCATCTATCTTTACAACTTCCAGCATCTCATGGCGGGTAAACATCTCTACCTTACCCATTCCAATCTGACGCTCTAACGCAGAATAGGCGCCCAGCAATAATTGCTGACCGGTTTGTCCGGCTGCATAAAATGTACGCTGTACTTGTGTACCACCAAAAGAGCGGTTATCCAGCAAGCCTCCGTATTCTCTGGCCAGCGGAACACCCTGTGCAACACATTGATCTATAATATTTGCGCTTACTTCAGCAAGGCGATAAACGTTGGCTTCTCTAGACCTATAATCGCCTCCTTTAATTGTATCGTAAAATAAACGGTAAGTACTATCTCCATCATTCTGGTAATTCTTTGCAGCATTGATACCACCCTGAGCCGCAATTGAATGTGCCCTTCTTGGAGAATCTTGGAAACAAAAGCATTTCACTTTATATCCCATTTCAGCTAAAGTTGCTGCCGCAGATGCCCCAGCCAAACCAGATCCAACAATGATTACCTCAATACTTCTTTTATTTGATGGGTTTACCAAGGGCACTGAAGAACGGAACTTAGTCCATTTTTCGGTTACATCACCTTCTGGTATATTAGCATTTAATTCTGCCATGTTATTTTTAACTTAAAATCTAAAACTATTTAATAAGGCCAAAGTGAATTGCAAGCGGCATGGCGGCAAAAAGCAAACTGATGATTATAGCATACCAAACACCTACTGCCTTAATAATTGGTGTATACTTTTTATGGTTCCAGCCAAGCGTTTGAAATGCAGACGCAAAACCATGTAACAAGTGGTAAGCCAAAGACCCCATAGAGAACACATATAAGCCCACAAGTGCAGGGTTCTTAAAGGTCTCGACCATTAGCGCAAACAGGTCATGATTACCATTGGCATCATTAGTAGGGATACCGGTAAACCTGGATGCAACCCAAAATTTGGAAACATGAACAATCAGAAATATCAGTAGCAAAGTACCCAAAAGACCCATAGACCGAGAGTACCATTTACTATTTGCCGCACCATTGTTTACTGCGTATTTAACCGGTCTGGCCGCGCGGTTTAAAGCCCACAACCTAAAGCCTTGAAAAATATGAAGCAGTAAACCGGCAAAAAGCACGATTTCCATCGCCCGTATTACCCAGTTGGTACCCATAAAATGAGCTCCCTCATTAAACGTTACACCACCATCATTTAAAAAAATAAGTGAATTGATAAAACAATGCACAATTAAAAATGAAATAAGAAACAGGCCGGTAATACCCATTATTAATTTTTTCCCTATGGAGGAGGAAAAAGCGTTTCCGAAACTAGCCATTATGAAATTATATTTTATTGTTGTTGTGCAAAAGTATTTAATAAAAGAATTAATTCCCTGATCCGCAACATAAAATCTGGATAATTAAACTATTTAGAAACGTTCTAAGATTTAGGCTTAATCCGGGCTCAACACAAAAAAAACGGGGAAGTAATTTTCATTACTTCCCCGTTTAAAAATCAACCAATTATTATTTCGTGCTGAAAGTGGCAGACATCCTGGTTCCATCCGGTAACACTCCGGTCACCTTCATTTTATCGCCTACCTTTTTCAATGCTGTAGCTACATCTTCTGTGGTATTTAGCTGTATATCATTAATGCTGGTTATTACTGTTCCCGGTATTAGGTCATTCTGGTAAAACAAACCAGTGGTATTTGTTCTTGCTACCATTACCCCACTCTTAACACCCAACTTATTTTTAACTTGTGGTGATAGCGGGGCAAATGACGCGCCCAGTTTCTCCATAGAAGCACCACTGGCTCTTTTAGCTATTTCCACCCTGTTACTTAAAATACTCTCCCCTTTGAGGACAACACTGGTATTCCTCATTTGCCCATCTCTTAAGTATGACAATTGCACCCTATCTCCAGGATTTAAACGCCCTATTTTCTCCTGCAAATCCGGAGAATCGTAAATAACTGTTCCCTCTACTTTTTTAATAATATCCCCCTTTTTCAATCCTGCAGCTGCAGCACCACTATTCGGTATCACGTCAGTCACATACAATCCAGCTATGTCCTTAACATTGTATTTGGTAGAGTTATCTGCGTCTAGCGGATCGAATGTTACACCAATGTAACCGCGTTTCACCTCGCCATATTTCCTAAAATCATCCAGGATCTTTTTAGCAAGGTTTACCGGTATTGCAAAGCCATAACCTACGTTAGTACCGGTTTGTGATGCAATGGCGGCATTGATACCTACCAATTCTCCATTCGCATTAACCAATGCCCCACCGCTGTTACCCGGGTTAATTGCCGCATCAGTTTGTATGTAAGATTCAATACTGCTGTTGGTTTTCGAAGGGATTTTTCCTGTCCTCTGGTATTCTTCAAATTCTTCTTCACTTGGCTGCGTTCTGTTCAAAATACCAATACTACGCGCTTTCGCACTTACAATACCTGCAGTAACCGTAGTTTGCAAGTCGAGCGGAAATCCTACTGCCAATACCCATTCTCCTACCTGAACATTATCAGAATTCCCCATCTTTACAATCGGAAGGTTAGTAGCATCAACTTTAATCAGCGCCAAATCTGTATTCGGATCTTTACCGATTACTTTTGCACTTACCTTTCTCCTGTCAGATAGAATTACTTCTATCTTATCTGCATTTTCCACAACGTGGTTATTGGTAACAATATATCCGTCAGGTGTTAAGATCACTCCAGAACCTGATGCACCTCCAGGTGCACGTTGCGCCCTCCTGTTTCCACCTCCGCCAAAAAAATCTTCAAACATATCGGCTGGTGAAGAATCGCTTTTACCTTCACCTGATCCGTATGATGTTTTGATATGAACCACCGCCGGTGATACCGAAGCGGCGGCCTCAACGAAATCGATTGTCCCCGCAGAGGAGACTTTAGGGTTACTGGCAAAAAGCACGTGTTGTTGTTCAGCAAAAGAAAGTTGCTCGTTTTTAGGCTCTAATAACTTATAGCCGCCAATTGCTGCCGCACCTCCTATAAATGCAGCCAGCACTATTAATCCTATTCTTTTCATTTATATATTGTTAAGTATTATTTCTTATTAACAGTTTTAAGTCACATTAAGTGCGTTATTGCAAACTTATGTTCTTTCCCTTATTCAAATTTAATACCATATTAGCGATATTTGCATCTCTTAAAGGTCATGAATTCTGTTAATTTATGTTAAATAGGCAAGCTTAGTCAAAATGAATATTCATTTCTATAAATATCAAGGCGCAGGTAATGATTTTATCCTGATTGATCATCGAAAATCACCTATCAAAAATATTGATTATGATAGGGTCGCTCAACTGTGTAACAGGCGTTTTGGTATTGGTGCCGATGGATTAATGTTCCTGACTACCCATCCCGACTATGATTTTGAAATGCGCTATTTTAATGCAAATGGCAGGCCGGGCAGCATGTGTGGCAACGGTGGCAGGTGTATCGTAGCTTTTGCTAAACACCTTGGAATAATCGAACAGGAAACTAACTTCCTTGCGGTAGATGGCCCGCATTATGCCAAAATTTCAGAAACAGGTAATTGGGTTGACCTGCAGATGATAGACATTGACACCATTAACAGCGATGGGGATGCCTTCGTATTAAATACCGGTTCGCCGCATTATGTTAAGGAAGTGACAGATCTTGAGCACCTTGATGTTTACCATAAAGGATACGAAATCCGAAATAACACCATTTATAAAGCAGAAGGCATCAATGTCAACTTTGTGGAAGATCAAGGCGATCATCTATTTGTACGCACTTTTGAACGCGGTGTGGAAGACGAGACTTACGCCTGTGGCACTGGCGTTACCGCAGCAGCTTTATCTATGGCAAAACAAAATGGACAAACCGGCCACATCAAAACTCCAGTTAAAGTACTTGGGGGCGACTTGCGTATTGAATTCGATTATAATGGCATTCATTTTACGAATGTATTTTTATGCGGGCCGGCAGAAAAAGTTTTCGAAGGAGAACTTACCTTTTAGGTATCGCCTTCGGCAAGATACGCTGCAATACCTATCTTAATCTCGCCGAAACTATACTCGCGCCCCAGCTTATCCCTAATGGCATTCGTTTGCATAGACTTTAATTCTTTTATCGTCTTCAGTATCTTGTCCAGCTTACCTGCACCGATCAGATCTTTGCCAGCAATCTCCTGCTTGGCTACATAATGTGCTAGATGGCCCTCAATTGTACTTTCCGCCATATTACGAGATGCCGCAATTTCAATGATGTTCTTGCCTTCTTTAAACAATTGAAGCGAAAGTTCTTTGGTATCTTGTTTCGGTTCCTTTGCATCAGTAATCTTCTTAGCTTTTGTCACTTTTGCCCTGACAACCTTCTTCTGTGTAAAATCAATTGTCCCCTCCATAGCAAATACACGCAGCATCCTTTTCCCTCTTTCTGCAACATCTATCAAAGCATCAGCATCTGCACGCTTAAAATCCCTTTTCTCTATTACAGCTTCAAGCAGGGCCGGCGCTTTCTTCATCCGCTTAAAGCAATCATAAAATAGCGCTTCCATTTCCAGCAGCTCGGCTAAAAACTCCAGTACCTGCTTATCTTGCTTTACCAGCTCCATGCGCTCAAAAATATGCTCAGAGAAATTATGCATTAAAGGGGTAAAATAACCTTCCGCAGCTTTAACCCGCTCCATGAGGTTTTGCATCCCAAAAGGAGATACATCTCTGCATAGACGATCCAGTTGTCCTAAAAACTTACCCGCATTTTTACGTACTTCTATTACAGATTCTAACAACTTCGCAGCCCATTTATGGTGTTTCTGCTTGGCTGATTTGTTGATGTCTTTGGTATAAGAGTGTACATGGTCGTATACATAATTATCCAGTGCCGCTAAGTCAAAACTCTGCATCAGGTAGGTCTTCAAAAATAATTCGCTCTCTCGCTCTACCTGCTCATAAAGCGTTTGCTGGTTGGGCTTGGTCTTCGAGAAAAAAGAAACATGCTGATCCTGCCGTATTCCCGCCCCTGATATCAGGGAAGTCAGGACGAGCCCTTTCAGCGATCTTAACCTTGACAAGGCCACGTAGATTTGTCCAGGCGCAAAGGCATTACCAATATCAATTATCGCTTTGTCAAATGTCAAACCCTGACTCTTATGCACCGTAATTGCCCAAGCCAGCTTTAAGGGGTATTGAGTAAATGTGCCGATCAGATCTTCCCGGATCTCTCCAGATATTTTATCCGTAGTGTACCTGATGTTCTTCCAGGTATATTTGTCAACAAAGATCTTATCTATGCTTCCTTCAGGTTGCACTTCTATCCCATCTGCTTTCAACCGGATAACAGTAGCAATCTTCCCGTTAAAAAAACGTTGCTCACCCGTTGGGTCATTCTTAATGAACATCACCTGCGCACCAATTTTTAATTCCAGCGTCTCTTCTGCGGGGAAGGCAAACTCACTAAATTCGTCCTCTATTTTGGCCTTGTACAGTAAAGAGCTGGCTTGCAATCCCTGTAAACTCCTCCTATTCATTTCATCGGCCTTGTTATTATGAGTGGTTAGCGTAATGTACTTGTCACCCAAAGGGGCTTTAAAGTCTACTTTATAGTGCCGCTCCAGCAAAGCCACATCTGCATTGCTTACCGTATTGTTCCTTAAATTATTCAGCAATCCAATAAACAAATCGTCAGACTGGCGGTAAATTTTTTCCAGTTCTATGTAGACCGGCGGACTCTGCTGTAACACCTGCGCATCAAAAAAGTAAGCACTTTTATAAAACTGACCCAGCAAATTCCACTCTGCCGATTTCACTACCGGCGGCAACTGGTGCAAATCGCCTATAAACAACACCTGCACACCACCAAAAGCTTCGTTTCCCTTTTTCCTGATGTAGCGAAGCACCATATCAATCGCATCCAGCAAATCGGCACGTAGCATACTCACCTCATCAATAATCAGCAGCTCCATGTCTGTTAACACTTTCCGCTTTACAGCCGTCATGTTCAGGTGCCTGATAATAGATTTTGCGGTATTGTACTGCTGGTTATAATGGTCTCCATCCGCAGCCGGCGCTTTTGGCAGGTAAGCACCAAAAGGGAGCTGGAAAAGCGAATGTATAGTTACCCCAGCGGCATTTATTGCGGCTATTCCTGTAGGCGCAGCTATCACGGCTTTTTTGTGCGTAAGTGCTGTTAAATTCTTTAAAAAAGTAGTTTTGCCAGTGCCTGCCTTACCTGTTAAAAAAATGTGCTTAGATGTATAATTTACAAATCTTGCAGCCAGCTCGGCAGGGTCAGCAGTTTCAGAATTAAGCATAGGCAAAAGTATGTAAAACTCCTCTTTCCAACACTATTTAACAATTCTTAACAAGATTTAACATTTGCCTTAATAAACACTAAATCTTTAGTTATATCTTAGTAGGGTAGTCAAACTCTCCTATGAAGACATTTTCTCTCTGGTTGCTGGGTCTTGTTCTTAGCACCTACGCGCTCGCTCAAAACCCTTATACCATTAAAGGCGGTGTAACTGATACTGCTGCCACCTACAAAATGGCCAACGCAGCAGTTACCATCATCAACCAAACAGATTCTACTCTGGTCGGGTTTACAAGGGTCAATGCCGAGGGCACTTTCGCTTTACCCAATCTGCTGGCTGGTAAATTCGTCCTGCTCATCACCTATCCGGGTTATGCAGATTATGCAGAAAAGTTTGCGCTGGATAGTATAAATCCAACTAAAAATTTCGGATCTGTTAACCTATATCTAAAATCTACCCTCCTGGAGGGCGTAATTATCCAAGGCAAGATAGCCGCCATAAAAATAAAAGGGGATACAACTGAGTTCAACGCAGGAAGTTACACCGTACAAGCCAATGATAAGGTGGAAGACCTGCTCAAGCAACTTCCCGGCATTACTATAGATAAAGACGGCAAGATCACAGCTCAGGGCAAAACGGTTAATAAGGTATTGGTAGATGGGGAGGAATTTTTTGGAGATGACCCAACCTTAGTTACCAAAAACCTGCGGGCAGATATGGTAGATAAAGTGCAGCTGTACGACAAGAAAAGCGATCAGGCTACTTTTACAGGAATAGACGATGGAGAAAAAAACAAAACGATCAACATCAAACTCAAGGAAGACAAAAAGAATGGCTACTTCGGCAAACTAGAAACTTCCGTTGGCACTAATAAATTTTATGGCGCGCAGACTATGCTCAACGTCTTTAAAGGCAAACAACGTTTCTCCGGCTATGGGATAACAAGTAATACGGGTACAATTGGGTTAGGCTGGGATGACAACAGCAAGTATAGCAGCTCCGGCTCCATAACGGAAATTGGAGACGACGGCAGTATCATGATGTATATGGACGGCGGAGATGAACTTGACTCCTGGGATGGGCGGTATAGCGGTCAAGGTATCCCTACAGCCAGAGTAGGCGGCCTACATTATGAAAACAAATGGGCCAGCGATAAACACTCCCTCAACACCAATTACAAGATTGGTTCTATTGGCGTTAAAGGCAACAGAAATACCCTAACACAAAACAACCTGCCAACAGGCTTACTCAATAGCAATTCTGATCAGTTGTTCGACAATCAAATGTTTAGACAAAAGCTAGATGCCACTTACACCCTCCGTATAGATTCGACCTCTACGCTAAAGTTAACAGTTGATGGCACAAACAAGAATAGCAAAACTAACGACAAGTTTGGATCATCCAACCGAAGGGCAGATAGTACACTGCTCAACACAGGCGAACGCTTTTTGAATAACGATGACGAACAGCAGCTATTCAATGCCGGGGTATTGTGGACTAAAAAGCTAAAGAAAAAGGGGCGCACCATTTCATTAAACATTAAGCAATCGCTTACCAAAAGCGATGCCAATGGGTACCTGCGCTCTACCAATCAATTCTTCAATACCTCCGGCGGCTTAGACAGTACGCAACGCATCAACCAATACAAGACAAATTATACAGAGAGTGCAGTAACCAACGCCAACCTTACTTATACAGAACCTTTAAGCAAGCTGATTAACTTAACACTCAATTACGGACTAAACATCAACAACAACAACTCCAACAGGAAATCTTACAACCAGTCGGGCTCCGGTGATTATGACCTACTTGACCCGCTATTTAGTAACGATTACCAATTGAATCAGCTCAGCAATCAGGGCGGTGCTAATTTCAACTACAGGAAAGAGAAAACAACAGTTAGGCTAGGCACTAAGGTCAATGCTGTAAGTTTCAATCAGGTTGATGGGTATACGGGGCAGTCATTCAACAGAGATTTTATCAACTGGAATCCCCAAGCCTCCTATCAGTACCGCTTTTCTCAGCAAAGGTCGGTCAGCATAAGTTATTCGGGCAGTACGCAACAACCGCAAATTAGCCAGGTGCAGCCAATCAGGGTAAATACAGATCCGCTAAACATAACGCTGGGTAACCCAAATCTGCGGCCTTCTTTCTCCAACAACCTCAATGTATATTACAGCTCTTATAAAATCCTTACAGAGCAAAGCGTTTGGATCAGCGCATCTTATGGGTTAAACATGAATGACATTACCAACAACACTGTTACTGATGCTGCAGGTAAAACCACTTACCAGTCCATTAACCTAAAAAATAAAAATTCAACCAATTTCAATATCTACGCCTCTTCAGAAAAAAAGATCAAAGCGCTCGACATGAGTATTGGCCTTGAATTAAATGGCAACGGCAACACCAGTTACAACATGGTAAACGATGCCCTTAATGAGTCGCGCTATGCAGACATTTACGGCAAGCTTTACGTTAGGAAAAACAAGGAAAAAAAATATACCCTAAGCGCCGGGGCTGGCCCTGCTTACACCGCCATTACTTCTTCTCTTCAAAATACAGGCAGCAAGGGCTGGGGCTTAGATGCCAACTATTACCTAAGGATTTACCTTCCGGGGAAAGTGGAAATTAGTAGTGATGGCGTCTATACTTATAAAACGCAAACCCAGGCTTTTAATGATCGTCTGGAGCGATTCATCATCAATGCAGGAATCAGTAAGAAGTTCCTGAAAACAGAGGCACTTAAGATGAGCATCAGGGCTAACGATTTACTAAACCAGAACAATGGCTTCCCGCGTTCCGCTTACGGCAACATGATCATACAAAACAGATTCACCACCATTAAGCGCTATTTCCTTGGTTCCATCACTTGGGATTTCAACAAAATGGACGGCACCACAAAAAAATAACCTCGTTATGAAGAAAACTATAGCACTCATCACCGCCATGCTCTTCGCAAGGCTTTATAGTGCCCAGGCACAAAACGTCAGGTTTCCATTTGAAGGTACTATTGAGTTTGAAAAAACCGTTAATGTCCATGGACTCATCAAAAAATCATTAGAGAACTCTCAGAATGGCTTTATGCGGGAAATCTATGAAGCGCAAAAAAAGAACAGTCCGCAGTTCAAAGTGCTCAACAGCACGCTCACTTTTACAAAAGACAAAACCCTATTTACACCAGTTGCACAACCAGAATCACGGGGCTTTAACGACGATCCAATAATCCAGCAAAACAGCATCATCCAGACAGACCTTTCTGCAGGCACTTCCATCGCACAAAAAAAGGTTTTTGAAGAAACTTTCCTGGTTAAAGACAGCGTTAGGAAAATCAATTGGAAACTTACCAGTGAAGTCCGCACCATTGCTGGCTATGAATGCCGCAGGGCAAATGCCATCGTATTGGATTCTATTTATGTAGTGGCTTTCTATACCGATAAGATCCCTGTTTCTGGCGGCCCAGAATCCTTCGCCGGCTTGCCCGGCATGATCCTTGGTGTTGCACTACCGCATGAAAACATCACCTGGTTTGCCAAGACAATTACAGACAAATCTATATTATCTACAGCAATAACACCTCCCACAAAAGGAAAAGCGACAACAAACAAGGGTTTGCGTAACATTATAAACGGGGCATTAAAAGATTGGGGAACCTACGGAAAAACCGCATTGAAGGCATTTATGCTTTAACCTACAAGAAGTTTATAACCTTTACCATGCACATTAAGAATCTCTACTTTAGGATCCTCACGTAGGTATTTTCTTAGTTTACTTAAAAACACATCCATACTGCGGCCATTAAAGTAATTATCATCATGCCAAATGCTCAGCAAAGCCTCCTCACGGGTAAGCACGGCATTCTTCTTTAAACAGAGTAGCTTCAACAATTCGGCTTCTTTGGTAGATAGCTTTTGTTGCTGGCCTCTAAAATGGATTAGCTGGGTGGTATAATCAAACTCATATTCACTAATTTGAAAATTCGTTTGAGATACCCCCGTATCCATACCATCTTTGTTCTGCACACGCTTTAGCAGTGCGTTTATCCTTAACAACAGCTCTTCAATACGAAAAGGCTTGGTAATATAATCATCACCACCCAGATCATACGCAGATGCCTTATCCTCCATCATTGCCTTTGCCGTAGCAAAAATAATAGGCACATGATCATTGATCTTTCTAATCTCTTTACCTAGTGTAAATCCATCCTTTTTAGGCATCATCACATCCAAAATACACAAGTCAAAATCCTGCTTGGTAAAGGCTCGGAGACCTTCATCTCCATCCACACAAAGTACTACATCAAATTTACCCTTAAGCTGAAGATAATCCTGCAACAGCTGTCCCAGGTTTGGATCATCCTCTACCAATAAAATTCTTTTCATGTGCTGTTAATTTAGTTAACCGGTAAGTTTATAATAAATGTGGTTCCTTTATCTTTTTCACTGTGTACCTTAATCGTTCCACCCATTTGCGTGATAATATCCTGTACATAATTTAGCCCTAGGCCAAATCCTTTCACGTCGTGCAGGTTACCCGTTGGCACCCTATAAAACTGATCAAATACCCGCTTAGATTGCTCCTTGGTCATCCCTATCCCCTTGTCTGTTACTTCAATAATCAACGCCCTTGAGGTAGTAATGGTCTTAATAAAAATCTGAGGCTGTTCCAGGCTATACTTATTGGCATTATCCACCAAATTATAAATCACGTTTGAAAAGTGCAGTTCATCCCCAAAAATAATTGGATCAATGGCATCCAGATCAAGCTCAACCGTAGCGTTTTTCTTTTGCAATTGCAGGTTCATACTATCCAACACTGCCGTAATCAAATCGTTCACATTCACCTCCTGCAGCTCCAGTTTCAATTCCTTTTTCTCCAGGCGAGCGATGCTAAGCACACGCTCAATGTGGTTGCCAAGTCTTACATTCTCATCATAAATGATCCCCGCAAGCCTGCTAATACGCGTCTTGTCTTCCACTATTTCCGGATCTTTCAGGGCTTCGCTGGCAATCATTATGGTGGCCACAGGCGTTTTAAACTCATGGGTCATGTTGTTAATGAAATCCGTTTTCATCTCCGATATCTTTTTTTGCTGCAATATGGCGTAAATGGTATAAGCAAATATGAATACCAGCACCAACAATAGCCCGGCAGACGAAGCCATGGTAGTCCACATATTGCCCAATATCAAACCGTTCTTATTTGGAAAGCTTATATACAATATCCCTGGATCTCCAAACATCTCGTTGTTAAACAACCGGGTTTTAAAGGTATTGCCAGGCAAATTCTCATCAATGGTGTTAGCGGCCTTTCGGTAAACTAAAGAGTCCTTATCAGCAGTCTTCAGCCAGAAATCATAAACCAGGCTAATATTGCGGTTTAGTAATTCTCTTTTAAGTAGGGTGTCCAGGTTATCGCGGTTTACGCGTTGGTTTATGGGAACATACACCTGCCTCATCTCCTTTTCCAGATCAGCTAAATAATTGAGATTGCTGGGGTCAGATACCAGTGTATCCTCCATTAATTTCTTTAAACCCTCTTGGTATTCATGTTGTGCAATATCATCTTCAATTTTAAATTTAGTAGCCATTTCAGCCCTAACCCTTTCTAGCGTAAAAGCAATTGGGTTTAGCGTGGTTGGATCAAAAGCGATATACCTGATGCTATCTGGTATATCGCCACTGTTCATAGAAAAAGTAGAAGGCCGTTTTAAAGAGATAATGGTCTGGTTTATCCTTGCGCGCACATTACCAAACTCGTCTTTGTATAAATCTACCTGCACCTGTAAAGGTGATTTCCCTTTGGCGTCTTTAGCAGAGATCTGCTGGAATATTTCTTCAGTAATTACTGTAGGATTAGAGAGGTTCAGGCTTAATAAACTGTCGCGCCTGTTCAAGTCGTTATTGACCTTTTTCTCCTGTGCATACTTTCGCTTAGCTTCTAGGTTTCTGAAATTTTCCTTAAAATCAACAATCTGCTGAGCCTTTCCTCTAAAGTCCCGATCTTTTTCCTGTCTAACTTGCAATTGTTTCTGGTCAATATGAAGTGCTGCGTAACGCTTTTGCACCTTGTTAACCACCGCACTAAGCACCTCGTTCACATCGTTTTCGAAGAGTTGCGACTTTAAGTTATAGGCCTCTTTGATGTAATACAGCTGCATCACAAAGACGCCAAGCAAAGCTATGGTCATCAGAGCCGTTATCAACCAGAGACTTCTTTTTTTCATATCAGTATACCAAAATTAACGAAGCATTTATGTACTAAAGGTTATTTAACATATTTTAACAGAGAAATCGACTGTACCGGTGCCTTTACAATGTTTAAAGTTCCAGGCTAGGGGTATCCTTCCATTAATCTCTTCGCTAAGAGAAGGTTCGGAGTTCCATTTCCAGAAATAGGAAGAAAATATTGAACATTCCATTGCTGAGTTTTTTCAGCTTGCTTATTTGCAGTAGCATCCCATAAAGGATAGACCCTCATTCCCCTTTTACCTTCTACATTATTATATGAAATAATTTTGTGCTTTATCAATACGGCCTTAGGAAAGATAAATTGTCCAAAATGATCTACATTTTTAACCGAAATAATCAGCAGATCAAATTCATCTAAGGCATCAAAGGGCGTGGTTATTCCCTGCTCATTCCGTTTCCAAATCGTTACGAACTGACCTGTTTTTGTGGGTGTTATTTTGCCCATCCGGTGTTTAACTTTTAATCCATTTAATTCAAATGAACAAGCAAGGTATAAGGAAAACACTGATTATTAGATATTTTTCATTTTTCTTTAAATCCATTTAAAATTAATTTATAACTGCTATGTCACCAAAGAGTGCCTCTACTTTAACCGCCCATCCATAAGTTGTCTCGGAAATCGGTTTTCCAGTATACGGATCAATAGTGCCCCTATGATAATCTACAATTACACCAATTGCATCGATAGCAAGTTGAGCGTCTGCGGCTCCCACTCTTTTGTCAAATAACGCACCTTTCACTCCACTAGCTCCTATTTTCCAGTATGCATAATCATGGCGCTGGGCAGCAGCATCTATTAAATCTATAGGTCTCAAAATTTGGCCATTCGCACCTTTAAGATTATAAGGATTAGCATTAACACCATCTGGACCAGGGCCTAAAAAGTGACCATAATATGGCTTAGGATCGCCCCCCTGACTGGCTTTTCCCTTACCAGTTTCTTCCCAGCCTCGGCAGCTTGTTTTGTTAGCTTGTCATCCCCGTTAGTTCATTAAAAAAGTTCAAATTATCCTTAAATCGGGCTTCTTGGTTTTCCCAATATCCCCCCCATTTGGAACCTACCCGCATACCGTCCGGGTCGATAAAGCGGATGGGGTTATCCATCACGTAGTTATACGGCGACCACCTTCTGTATAGTTCCGCCAGCGGATCTATTGTTCCCCACCTGGCAATTATCGGGTCGTAGAACCGTGCGCCATAATCAAACGTCCTTATGCAACTTTTTTACAGTTCGCCGGATTCGCTGGCAGCGACTTTTCAGCTTTATAAAGAACGTTCCTTTAGCGTAAAGTTAGTTTTTTGTTTGGGTTTTACAAGGCCGTTGGTGCGTTGATTTTTA
>JANXVH010000096.1 GCA_025351765.1 Pedobacter sp. | reverse complement strand
TATCTAGACCAACAACCTGCAGCCACAACTTATTTTTTAATGGTTTATTAAATTGATCCAGTTTTTCTCCTTCAGTAATTACTGGCCTTTCTATTCCGCTCGCCTCATCTGTTCTGAAAATGTCAAGTTTAAAATTTTGTGAACTGATCTGAAAACCTCCTATGCTATAGATGTTTTTCATCATCAAGTCCCAAGTTGGTAAATTAGTTTTGGTAGTCTCATTCTTCAGTAATTTCGCAAAAAGCACTTTAGGTGCAGCTTGGTCAAATGGTACATCTGTAGAGAATTCTCCTACCTGATATTCTACACCATTATAAGTGTAACGATAAGAAACTGCCAATACTTCGTCAGTGTTTAAGGCATTATTTAAAGATATATATCCCAGTTTTGGATGGAATGTAAACTCTCTGTCGGCCAATTTACGTGCGTATGTCAGCTTGGCAAAGTTATCAGTTCCACCGCTAGCCTGAAAAAAAGAAATGATGTCGTTAGAATTGGTTAGCCTAGAACCAGGCGGCAATTTTTCTAATAAGTTATTTGATGGCTTTGGAAACAGCGGACTGGCAAATCCAGAGGGTAAAGCCGAATAACCTGCACCACTCAATTGTGCGGTATTATAAGGACTATTTTCCCCTAGATCTAAAAAGCCAAGCACATCTCTGGAGTCTTGCGTATTTCCCGACTTATTAGTAATCCAAACCTCAATTTTATTAATAATTATACCAGAGGTAATCGTTGGTGGGCTTGCAAGTGCTTTATTGTAGTTGTTCCTGAAGTATTGCGATAAAAAGTAATGTTTATTGGATTCATAATTGTCTCCGCTAACTTTAAACTCATTTTGCTGGGCGCCATTGCGAATTAGTATTTCCCGTGATTGCGATTTCTGCTGTGTAAAAATTGTGTTTACATTCAACTTACCAAATTGCAATTGTGTTTTAATCCCAAATAATGCCTGGGTTCCAGTAATCAATGTAGTATTTAAAGGCAAACTAACATTTCCAGCCTCTATTTTCTTAATGATGTCATCTTCCCCTCCAGTATAATCCAGTTTAATCTGGTTTTCAAAATCAAACTGGGCTTCCGTATTGTAATTCATGTTTATCTTCAGCTTGGTACCGATATTCCCAATAACGTCCATCTGTATCCGCTGATTAAAATCAAAATTTCCTTGTACTCTTTGTCGTTCATTAAAAAGAGGATTCTCATTTTTATTGATCCGCCCTAAAAATGTCAACTCGGCTTCACCCCTAGGCTGAACATTTATTGTAGTTCCACCAAAAATACGTTCAAACGCTTTGCTGTTAACTTTTAAACTTGGTATAATACCTGTTTTACGCACTTCTTCTAATTCCTGATTGGAAAGCACGCGCCAATTTTCTCTCTTGATTTCGCTACTAATCAGTCTTTGGTACTCGTCAATGGTAAGATATTGAGGAATGGCTATTTGCTTGTCGCCAAGCATTTGCTTGATCACATACTGCTTATTAATCGCATCATATTCTACCGTCCTCCGCAAGTTTCCTGGAAGCGGATTAAAAGAATTGGACACTGGTCTAATTCCTAAACGTGCCTTTTCTTTTATGCTAAAATTATTCTTTCCCGTGTCTGCAAGACCCTTAGTTGGGTAAACCTGTGAAAAAACACGTTGCTCACCTAAACACACGATTAAAAAGAAAATAAGCGTTAAAAGTCTTCTCAATTCTAAAAAATTATAAGTTTTTCAAGGCAAATTTGATCATTTGTTCTACAGACAAATCCTGACCACCCGTTTTTACTGCATTATCCAATGCCTTTTCAGACGCAGGTTTAGCAAAACCCAACATCATTAAAGCAGATAAAGCTTCCTCCCTTACTGTATTGTTAAGCGGAGCCGCGATTAAAGATCCCGAACCTTCTTTCTTTAATTTATCTTGCAACTCCAGCACTAATCGCTGTGCGGATTTTACCCCAATACCTTTTATGCGTTGTATTAAAGTTAAATCGCCATTGACAATAGCTGTTTGTATCTCATTTGGAGTAATCGACGAAAGCATCATTCTACCTGTGTTAGGTCCAATACCAGATACAGATATTAAGTGAAGGAACAACCTTCGCTCTCCCTCATCCGCAAAGCCATATAGGACATGTGCATCTTCCTTTACGTGAAGCCAAGTATAGATCTTACACCGCTCGGCGTCTCCTAAAAGGCTGTAGGTATTTAATGAAATATTGAGATGGTAACCTATACCTGCAGCCTCCACCACAATGTAAGCCGGACATTTAAAAGTTAGCTTGCCATCAATGTACTCGTACATATGCTATTTTTTTGAAATTCTTTTTAATAAACCGCTCTTTTTAGATTTGAGCTCTGCTTCTTTTCCCTGCACATCCAGAACAGCAATAGTTACCATATTGACAATCTCTCTTACAGAACTTCCTAATTGCACAATATGTACTGGTTTTTTTAAACCAAGCAAGATTGGCCCTACAGCTTCAGCCTCGCCTAGTTCCTGCAATAGTTTGTAAGCAATATTTCCTGATTCTAAATTTGGAAATATCAAGGTATTTGCCGGTGCGCCAACTAATCTGCTAAAGGGGAAGTTGTCTTTCAACAATTCACCGTTGATAGCAAAATTACCTTGCATCTCTCCATCAACTACTATTTCTGGGTACTGGTCATGCAATATTTTTACTGCCTTACGCACCTTTTCCGGACTAACTCCATCATTAGAGCCAAAGTTGGAGTACGAGAGAAGTGCAACCCTGGGTGTAATATTAAATTTGCTTACTGCCCGTTCCAATAACAAAGTAATGTCTACCAACTCTTCTACTGTCGGATCCACATTAACTGTAGTATCTCCAAAAAAGACAGGCCCTTTTTTTGTCATCATCATGTACATTCCTGCAACACGATTTACGCCTTCTTCGGTACCAATCACCTGTAATGCAGGCTTAATAGTAGTTGCATAGTTCTTAGTTAATCCAGAGATCATCGCATCTGCCTCTCCAAATTCAACCATAGAAGCACCAAAGTAATTTCTATCACGGAGCATCTTTGTGGCCTCAATCATAGTAATACCTCTTCTCTGTCTCTTTTGATATAAAGACGCTGCGTATTTCTTAGCCCGCTCTTTTTCTTCAAAAGGATCAATTATGCTTACACCAGATAGGTCAAGCGCATTTTCTTCAATAATCCGTTCAATAACCGCTTTATTACCTAACAGAATTGGAATGGCTACATTCTCATCTTTAACAATCTGCGCAGCTTTTAATATTTTATAATTATCAGCCTCAGCAAAAACTACACGTTTAGGGTCTGATTTAGCCTTATTGGTAATCGCACGCATAATCGCATCATCTCCCCCAAGCCTGCGTTTTAATTCTTCTATATAAGCGTCCCAATCAGTAATAATCTTCCTGGCAATTCCAGAATTAATTGCAGCTTTTGCAACAGCTGTTGACACATTAGTTAAAAGCCTGATATCCATTGGCTTTGGAATAATGTAATATTTACCAAACTTGATATTATTCTCATTATATGCCATGTTAACCGCTTCAGGTACAGACTCTTTAGCCAGTTCTGCAATAGCCTTTACTGCGGCAATTTTCATTTCCTCGTTAATACCAGTTGCCCTCACATCTAGAGCTCCTCTAAACATGTAAGGAAACCCTAATACGTTGTTTACTTGGTTAGGGTAATCTGAACGTCCAGTTGCCATGATCAAATCTTTACGTGCACTAATAGCAAGCTCGTAAGCAATTTCAGGATCAGGATTGGCCATCGCAAATACGATGGGATTTTTAGCCATAGATTTTAACATATCCTGACTCACACAATTAGCGGAAGAAAGGCCAATAAATACATCCGATTCTTTCATAGCCTCTGCCAATGTGGATAGCTGCCTTGAGGTAGCAAACTCTGCTTTTATAGCATCCAAATTTTCACGGGTTTCTCTGATTACACCAGAGCGGTCGCACATCACTATATTTTCCTTCTGAGCACCTAATGATACATATAATCTCGTACATGAAATGGCGGCAGCGCCGGCTCCATTTACTACAATCTTAATCTTGTCCATTTTCTTCTTCTGAAGTTCGCATGCGTTTAGCAATGCTGCTGCAGAAATTATAGCAGTACCGTGTTGGTCGTCATGCATCACAGGAATGTTCATTTCTTCTTTTAACCTGCGCTCTATTTCAAAGCATTCAGGCGCCTTAATATCTTCAAGATTTACCCCTCCGAATGTTGGCTCCAAAGCCTTAACGATTTTTACAAAATCGTCTACATTCTTGGTGTCAAGCTCTAAGTCGAACACATCAATATCCGCAAAAATCTTAAACAAAAGACCCTTACCTTCCATAACAGGCTTGCCTGCTTCCGGACCAATATCACCTAATCCTAGAACTGCCGTACCATTACTAATTACAGCTACCAAGTTACCCTTAGCAGTGTATTTATAAACTTCTTCCTTATTTTCGGCTATTCTTAAACAAGGTTCAGCTACTCCTGGAGAATAAGCCAGGGCCAGATCTCTTTGCGAATTTGTAGGCTTGGTTGGTATAACCTGAATCTTTCCCGGACGCCCCTGCGAATGGTAGTCAAGAGCATCTTGTTTTCTATTGATTTTACTCATAAAAATGGATATCCGTAAAATGTCAAAGTTACAATTCTTTTATATAGCCTTACAATAAAAAAAGGCTTCTTAACTGCACAATAGATATAGAATAAAGATGGATTTAAACAAATTGAATAAGGGTGAATTAGCCCCCTAATGGTCTTGAGCCACTCTTCTCATCCTGAGCGCTATAAACTTTTAACTTTTGTCCCGGAACAATACCTGAGCTTTTCAATTTATTCCAAACTTTCAGATCCTGCACCTCCACGTGGTACTTGTTAGCAATGTTTCCAAGACTCTGTCCAAAGGCTACCCTATGGTAAAAAAACAGGCTTTTCATTTTAACACTCACCCTTCTTGATACGCTATGAACCATGTTAGAAGCCAGCAAAACTCTCATTTCAGGCTCTTCTTCCTTATTTAACACATCATAAAGCAAGGCAAAATCTGCCAAACTGACCTTTGGCAAAATAACCCGCTTCGGAGCGGACTCGGATCCATTCACGATCTTTTTTCTGTAAGATGGGTTAAGACTAAACAAATCTTCATCTTCCATATTCATTGCCTTAGCAAGCGTAGAAAGTGAAATAAATCGATTGACTTGTATGGTATCGGTGTTTTTCAAAAAAGCAGACCGTTGTGTCCTAATTTGATGTTTATCCGGACAACTCATCACATAAACGGCAGCAATAAATGCTGGCACATAATTCCTGGTTTCCGTTGGCAGAAAACGTCTGATGGCCCAAAAGTCATTAGAATTTGCCTTCTCCATAGCCCGTTTTACCGCACCCATTCCGCAATTATAAGCAGCAATAGCTAAAACCCAGTCGCCCAATTGGTCGTACGCCTCTCGGAAATAAGCAGCGGCGGCGTAACTAGCTTGTATGGGATCTTTTCGTTCATCAACGTAATTATCTATGCTCAAACCATACCCCTTTGCCGTTGCATACATAAATTGCCACAATCCCGTAGCACCAACCCTAGACACTGCATGGGGGTTCATTGACGATTCTATGATGGGTAAGTACTTAATTTCATTTGGAATATGATAGCTCTCTAATGCTTTTTCAAAGATTGGAAAATAATATTCAGAAAGTCCAAGCATTTTTCCCATCATCTCCTTTCTGCCGCTGTAAACGTCTATATACTTTTGAACGTGTTCATTATAAGCAAGGGGAACAGTTTTTTGGATAGAATCCAGCCTGTTCTTGTAGTCAAAATTATAATTCATGAACAACGGAGTCTCTGGCAAAACAGGAACCGAAGTCGTATCATTTAAAGGAATAGGAAATTGTTGTGCGGCTGCAGGAAATGCGGTTAAAGCCAAAATGCAATACGATAAGAAATGTACTTGTATTTTCATAGGCACTGTTCAATTTTTAGTTCTCTTTTAAAAAAGCATGAGAAAGTGAAAGTAATTCTTCCTCAGCGAAGTGTTTGGCCATCAATTGAATACTTAACGGTAAACGGTCTGTGTTATTGCCCAGTGGTATTGCCACGGCAGGTATTCCGGTAAGCGAAGCCAGCACCGTGAATATATCCGCTAAATACATCACTAGGGGATCTGTTATATTGTCGCCAATGTCAAATGCAGGTGTTGGCGCTACTGGAGTAATAATCACATCATAATCCGAAAGCAATACGTCCATCTTGTCCCTAATTAGCCTCCTCACTTTCTGTGCTTTCTGATAATAAGCATCATAATATCCGGCACTTAGTACAAACGTGCCCAATAAAATTCTCTTCTTAACTTCTTCACCAAATCCTTCCGCACGCGATTTCTTGTACAATTCATTTAAACTTACAGCTTCCATATTACGGTGACCGAAATGTACGCCATCAAAACGCGATAAGTTAGAAGAAGCCTCGGCAGTAGTTAGCACGTAATAGGCCGGAACAAGATAATCCAGAAGATCAAAGGAAACATATTCTACAATATGACCTTGTTCCTTAAATGATTCAATCGCTTCAAGTATAGATGCTCTAATCTCTGGATCGAGTGCCTCACTTTCCAGAGTTTCTTTCAGCACTGCAATTTTACGCTTCCCAACAGCATGTAAATTCGAGGAATAAGAAGGTACTTCGAGCTGAGAAACTGTGCTATCGTATTCATCTGCTCCAGCAAGAATCTCAAGCAATATTGCCGCATCGCTAACTGAAGAGGTGATGGTTCCAACCTGATCAAATGAAGATGCGTATGCAATAACACCATAACGCGAAATACGTCCATAAGTAGGTTTAAAACCAATGCATCCGCAAAAGGCTGCGGGTTGTCTTACAGAACCCCCTGTGTCAGTCCCGAGTGCAGAAAGGCACATATCGGCCTGAACAGCAACTGCGGAACCACCAGATGATCCACCTGCTACCTTATTAGGATCGGCAGCATTTTTTACAGGCCCGTAATAAGAGGTTTCATTGGAACCTCCCATTGCAAACTCATCACAATTTAACCTGCCTATTATAACAGCATCTTCCTGTAATAGCCTATCAGTAACTGTGGCGGAATACGGCGAAACAAATCCTTCCAGCATTCTTGAAGATGCGGTTACTTCGTGGTCTTTGTAACAAATATTATCCTTCAAGCCAATTACCATGCCTGCCAATTTACCGGCGGTGCCAATTTCTATTTTTTCCTGAACGCGTGTAGCCTGAGCAGAAGCAGAAAGAAAAAACACCTCATTGAATGCATTGAGGTGTTTATGATCTTCTATTTGCTGGAAATAATATTCTAATAACTGAGGTAGCGTAAGTACCTTTTTATCTATAAGCGCTTTTATCTCTTTAAGAGAGTTATACTTCTTCAAATTTCAAGAATGCAATTAAATTAAAAGATAAAACCTATAAAGGCTTGTTGGTATTTGTACGATTGCGGTCTATTGGCTCATCCTCGTCCAAACCATCTTTTCCGTCTTTGAATTCTTTAATGCCTTTCCCTAATCCTTTCATCAGTTCAGGAATTTTCTTTCCTCCAAACAGTAAAAGAACGATAACTAGGATAACGGCGATCTCCATGCCACCTAAAGCGGCTAATATTGTTGTGTTTAACATGATATTTTAGTTAAAGGTTAGTTTTATCAGTTTCTATTCTATTGTTTACAGGTTCAGCAACGGCTGTTTTCTTTTCTAGGTTTATACCTTCATGGGCAACAGCTAAATTACTGGTAGCTATTTCATCCGGGTGATACTTGCTACCTGTATTATTATCGTTAATTACTGAATCAATCTCATCTACAATACCTACGGAATTTATATTACGATGGATTTCCCTTTTTACACCTTCAGATGCATCTTTAAAATCCCTTATTCCTTTTCCCAATCCCCTGGCAAGCTCAGGTAATTTTTTTCCCCCAAACAACAACAATACCACACCAAGGATCAACATGATCTCTGAACCACCCATGTTCAGGAATTCAACTAACGTCGCACTATACATCGCTTATCTATATTAAGTTCACAAATATAACTATTTAATAATAACTTTTATTTTGCAATCCATGCTTCAGGATTCTGTGCAGCAGCACCTCTTCTAATCTGAAACTGCAATTGTGGAGTGCCTTCTGAATTGGCTACAACACCTATGGGCTGCTTTGTGGTCACGTTATCTCCTTTTGCAACACTAACAGATTTAAGATTTTGGTAAACAGTAAAATATTCCCCGTGCTTAATCAATACATAATACCGGCCTAGTTGAACATCTACTGCCCTAACCTGTCCGTTAAACACAGCTCTTACTGATGCGTTCTCAGAGGTCTCAATATTTACCCCATCATTAGTGTAAGACGCCTGACCTTCCATATGCCTTCCAAAACCTTCGGTGATAGAACCCATTGATACGGGCCAAGGCAATGCACCCCTATTACTTTCAAAAGCAGCAGAAAGCTTAGCAGATTCTGGTGTAGCAGTAAGGTATGCTCCACTCGTTTTTGCTTTAGAGGCTGATGGCGTTGGAAGGTTGTCTGCTTTAGCTCTGGCAGCTGCCAACCGCTCTTTCTCTTCTTCTTCTTTTCTCGCAGCCTCAATCTCCCTATTAATCGCCGCACGAATACTGCGATCTATCGCAATCTGTAGCTTTCTCCTTGCTGCAATATCACGTTTATACTGCTTCTCTTCCCTGCTAAACTGATTAAGCACCTTCGCTTGTTCGTTTTTACTTTTCCCCAATTTACTTCTTTCATTCTGCTGCTCTTGCAACAAACTACTTTTCTCTTTTAAGTTCTTATCAAGTATTACAATCTTGTAGCTAAGGTCTTTTTCTTTCCCATTGATATAACCTGCCTGCTTTTTTCTATACTGACCAAACTGTTGCAGGTATTTAATTCGCTTATAAGCCTGGTTAAAATCACTGGCCGCAAAAATGAACATCATCTTATCGTAGGCATTCTTGTTACGCTGCGCAAATCTGATCATACTTGCGTACTCTTTTCTCAACTGACCCAACTGATCCTTTAAAGTATGTACGGTATTTGTATTCTCATAGATCTGGTTATCCAGGTTCTTCATCTCAGAGTTAATTACCCCAATTTTATTCTGCATCAGCCTGATTTTTGCATTCAACGCATTGATTTGGCTTAAGGTCAATTTTTTATTGCTCGCTGCCATATTCGCATTCTTTTGCAGCAGATCAATTTCACGTTGCAGGGCTTCTTTTTTTCTTTTCAGTTCTATACTGCTTTGTGCTACCGCAGCAGATACAGAAAATAATAGAAACAGAAATAGCAATAATTTGTGTGGTTTCATCTGTTCAAAAGTACAAAAATCAGTTTACAAGTTCGTAATTCTTAGGAACACTAAAAGGAAAGTCTAGCTGCACATTCCTGTCAACCTTCTGGTAATCCATCTCAATGTTCACCTTTTTAGCTCCGGCCATAGAATTAATGCTAATAGTTGAAGGAAATAATCCGTCATTAACTTGTTGATAAGTCCCATAGGCGACTTTAAGTGCCTGACCAGAACTAAGGTCATTTAGATTATTTTCCTGCACTTTCAATAAATTATTAAAAAGCACCCTGAAAGCTAATGTTCCATTCTCTCCTTTTATAACCCATGCAGCGTTTTGCTGATCGATATCAGAAAGCTCAGTCATGAAGTCCGGAATTGTGTTTCCTGCAAAAATTGCCTGCAGCATTTTGAAATTTACATTTCTGCTGGTGTAGCGATATGCGTAGTCGAAAGGTTTTTTTAGATAAGTACTTTGCAGGTTATTCCTAACCTTAATGCTATCGGGAGTAATTAATGCCCTTGCCACTTCAATTCCAATAATAGCAGTAATACTTACCCAAATGCGTTTATCCCGCTCCATTCGGATATTCATAGTTACACCGTTTTTACTTCCAGCAAAATCCAGTATAGCTTTAGATTTGATGGCCAGCGTATTAAAACTTACATCTTTACTCTTAAGCTGCATTAGGTTTTCTTCCTTTTTATTTGTTGCAACAGGCACCGGCGCAACGGTTGATTTAACCAGATATTTCTTGGGTTTACACGCGGCCACAGTAAGTATCAACAGCACAAGCAGCAATTTATTTGATATCTCTCTTCTCATTAAGCTTCTTGTTTAACTCCTTGTACAACTCCATATAAACGGCATTTTCTGTGTCTAATTGCAAGGCAGATTTAATTTGTGTCAGCGCGTCTCCATACTTTCCATTTCCTCTCAAGGCCATAGCCAGATAATAATATAAAATACCCTGATTTGGATAAATAGCTAAAGCTTCATCACCGGTTTTCATGGCTTCTTTAAACAAGCCAAGCTTAACCTGTATGCTCATTACTTGCTCCCAAGCTTTATAAAGCTGATCGGTAATTTTCAATACAGATTGAAACTCTGTTAGTGCTTTCTGCAATTCACCTTGCTGATACAATACCTCAGCATATACACACCTTACAGCGGCATCTGCCGGATGCGTTTTTACGGCAATATTCGCTAGCTCTTTAGCATCATTCATTCGCTGTTGATTTGTTGTGCCTGTAAACAACATCATGATGATCTTAACTTTCTGATCTATCGGCATTGTTGGGTTTGCAAAGGCAGATTGCAGTGCAACCGTCGCCTCAGCGTTTTTCTTTTCTGCTTTATAGGCATCAGCTATCGCTAGGTCCAATTCAAAATTATCAGGATCCTCTTGTTTTGCTTTCTTCAATGCATCCAGATCACTGCGCTCAGCAAATCCCTTGTTATCTCCCGTCTTTTTATTGACAATTCTCTGCCGCACTTTGGTAAGCGCTGTTGATGAACCAAACTTTGCTTCCAGCTCGTCATAACTTTTAATAGCTTCCTCAACTTTACCAGCAAGCAAGAATGCGTTAGAACGGTCAAAGTAGTAGGAGTCGTTGTTTGGATCCAAGCTAATCAGTTGGTTAAAAGTGCCCACAAGAGCATTCATATCCCCTTTACGTTTATACATCTCAACCAAAAATTTCCAGTACCAAATATTAGACGCATCTATTTCTGTGGCCTTTTTGATTGCTACTTCTGCCTCTGGCATTTTGTTTTGCCGGTAATTAACTGTCGCCAACTCGAAATAAACGGCAGCATTATTCGGGTCGATGGTAAGAATTCTATTAAAACTCTCGGCGGCCTTGCTGTAATTTTCGCTCAATTTATCCTGAAGGCCTGCAAAAAACAAACCTTTTACCATTGTGGTATCAATAGCCGTAACTCGAGACACCTGCGCCCACAGCGAGCCGCTATATGATAATCCAAGAAGCAAAAACCATTTAGCCTTCATTATTCAACTATTTACCGGTATGCCCGTATCCCCCTTCACCGCGTGCGGTATCAGTCAATTCCTCTACCGTAGTCCAGCTAACGGTTTCATGTTTTGCAATTACCATCTGCGCAATCCTATCCCCATCATTTACTATAAAATCGGTATCCGAAAGGTTAACAAGAAGCACCTTAATCTCTCCTCTATAATCTGCATCGATAGTTCCTGGGGAGTTAACAATGCTAATTCCATGCTTATAAGCTAATCCGCTACGCGGACGGATTTGTGCTTCGTATCCAACAGGTAATTCTATATGTAAACCAGTTGGAACTAAAACACGTTGCAAAGGTTTAATGGTAATCTCAGATTCTATAAAAGCCCGCATATCCATTCCTGCAGCATGAGCAGTTTCATATTGCGGCAGCGGGTGAGTAGAGTTGTTTATGATTTTTATATTCATGTGTTAAATTATATGTTGTAAGCCTATGCCTTTCTTAGAATTTTAATGAGGTCGTCCTTTTCCAAATAGGCGACACCTGCAAGAAAAAGAAGCAACAAAGCGTTGCCAATGTATATGTTCCTGTTAAATACCCAAAATGAAAGTATTACTAAAACTACAGATGTTACCAGATATGCGCCAATTCGTTTAACATCATAGGGGATCGGATAATGCTTTTGCCCTAAAAAGTAAGAAATTACCATCATTACAAAATAGGCTAGCATTGACACCCAGGCTGATCCCATATAACTGTATTTAGGGATTAGCAGAAAGTTGAGTACAATTGTAATAAAAGCTCCAACAATAGAGATATAAAGTCCATATCTAGTTTGGTCTGACAATCTATACCAGATAGACAAGTTCATATAAATTCCCAAACATACATAGCCAAATAATAGATACGGCACTGCTGGAAGCCCAACCCAATACTCTGCCACATGTGTTGCATCCCTGCTAATAAAATGTTTCAATACCTCTATATTGGCCACCAGTGCAACAAAAAGCAATGCAAGCGCAATAACAAAGTAATGCAGTATTGTAGCATAGGTTTGTTTTGCGTTTTCCTTTTTGGCATGGCTAAAAAAGAAAGGTTCTGCGCCCAGTCTAAAAGCAGTATTAAAGATACTTAGAAATACCGCTATTTTACATACTGCTCCATATATACCAACATCTATGTCGGCAATCCCGGCCGGCAATAACTTACTCAGCACAATTTTATCAAGGTTTTCGTTAACAATAAACGATAAGTTTGCTACAAGGATAGGCCAAGAATAGCCAAACATCTTTCCAAGCAATTCTCTGTCCAACTTCAATTGCAATTTCAAAAACTCGGGGATTAACAGAAAAAAAGTAACTATACTGGCAACCAGATTGCTCATAAAAACATATCCTACCCATTTGCTCCTATACCAACTAGAAAACCAATCTGCTAGTACCCAATCATATTTAATAACCATTGGGATCACTTTAATGAATAGCAAGTTCAAACCTACAAAACAACCTATGTTTAGAAATTTTATTAAACTATATCTAAAGGGCTTTCCTTCTGCCCTGAGTTTTGCAAAAGGGATCACACAAATGGCATCTACAAATAGTATCCATATAAAATACTGTACATATTTTTGGTAATCTGAAAAATGTTGCGCATCTGTGGACAGGTATGCCGCTATATAATTTGAAAATATAAGCGATGTCAGTAAGAAGAGCCCGGATATAAAAGCGATGCAAATGAACGAATTGTTATATACCTCCTGCTTCCTGTCCTCATGCTTGTTTAGATACCTGAAAAAAGTGCTTTCCATTCCAAATGCCAGGACTGCATTGATTAGGGATGCATAAGCGTACATTTTGGTGAAAATACCGTAAACCGCAGAATTATATGCCTTAGTAAAAAGTGGTGTTAGAATAAAATTAAATAGTCTTGAGAATACAGTACTTATGCCATAAACCGCAGTTTGTCCCATAAATTTTTTAATGGCTGACATCCTTATTTTTTAAGAATTACAAAATCCTTAAAATCTTTTACTTCTCCAGGAGTTACTTCACAGTGCTCTACATTCGCCCTGTCCGGCCCATCATTGCACCATTCTATAAAAGAATCCAATTCCCATTGTTCCGCTTCTGCTTCAATATAAACAGACCCGTCTTTTTCATTTCTAATCAAACCTTTGATACCTAACTGATCAGCTACATATTTAGTAGTCTCCCTAAAAGTAACCGCCTGTACCTTTCCTGTTATCCTTATATCTAAATGTATCTTACTCATTTTTTAATGCTGTATTTCTAAAACACAAAACTATTGGAAATCCATTTCCACAAACCTTTTCTTTTCTATAATAAACTCTTCCCAAATGTCATTAAGAATCTTTCCCGCTGGTTTAATCTCATTCAACATTGCCGAAACCTAACCAATTTCCAGTTCTCCTTCAATCATATCTCCTCCAAACATACCCAATTTTGCGCAAGAACGACCCAGTAGTTTCATCAACTTTTCCGTATTCGCACCCTCCGCTTCACCTTAGGCAACTGCATCCGAAAAATCATTTTTGAGCAACCTTACCGGTTCAAGCTTTTTCATCCGCAGCTTTGTATCTCCCTCCATGGCATTTAAGATGCCATTCTTAAATGCAATCACATGCACCAAAGTAACATTGTTCTTCTTCAAATATTCCGTCCACACCGCCGGGTTTCCTGCTGATGTAAAAACAATTCTGACTCCTTCCTGCACAATTACGTCCATAATATCCTGCACATTGTTATGCCAAAAAGTGAGCTGATTCTGTTTCCCATATCAATATAAACGCCTGAAGAACTTAGCTAGTTTTATCCTCCCCTCAACCTCAGTAAATCCGAGCAGGTTAATACCAGGCCTTTTCCCTTTTTCCAAACTGCCATAACGTTCGGCTAAACCCAAAAACTCAGCCCCATTTAAGGTAGCCCATTTTAGCAATTCCTCAACTGGTATGTCAAAATGCTCCTGTAGCGTCAACATTTCATCGAAAATACTCAAGGCATCGTTACTCGCCAAACTATCAGTTCCCAGGGTGATTTTTAGTCCGGCTTCCCTTAGCATATTTACATTCGGCAACCGGTTTTCAATGTACAAATTGGCATTGGGGCATAGGCACCAGTACAGGTTATTGTGCGTTTGTTTAGCAAACGCAGCATCTTCGGCATCAGTAAAAGTATTGTGTACCAGTAAGGTTGGCTGGCTATTGGAAAGTAAAGGTAAAATGGTTTGTAAAGAGGATTTTCCAGATGGTTTAAAAAACTCAATATCCAGAGCCAGCATAAAATACAGCTCCAGGAATTCACCTTCCTTTTCTATAAAAAAAGCATTCTCATCTGCAGTTTCCTGGTTATGGATGCTCACTATTGTATCATCGGCCTCTGCTATTTTCTTCAGTTCGTTAAACAGTGCTTCAGATACAGAATAGGGTGCATGCGGAACAATAGATGCATGCAATGGCACAAATTCTTCTTTCAATGCTAAGGCACGATTAACCGCTAAATGAGCAGTTTCCGGATTAAAACCCAAAGCCTCAATAAAGGTATGGTAATGGATCAGGCTTCCCCGCTTCGTCATGCGCGAAACAGCACTATTTGAAATATCCCCCACGGCAACGATGCCACAATCAAACATTTCTATATCTGCCCTCAGCATGGCGCTGTCCTGCAAGTATTCATCCTTGTACGCATCTGCATTACGCAGTTCCATTACATCCTGGACAAAGGCGGGCAATCCCTTATGTTTATCAATAGCACCTTTTAAATGGGAAAGTTCCAGGTGGCAATGCGTATTGATAAAGCCGGGAACAATCAGTCCCTCATAATGCTTAATGCGATCTGCTTCTATATGGGCGGCTTGCTCCGGGCTCAGCACCTTCATTACAGTCCCCTCTGCATCAATTCCAACCACACCATTTTTTATGGGCTGTCCGGCATTTGTATATACGTACGATGCAGATATGTATGAAACCATACGTACAAAGAAAAGGTATTTACTTCAAAAAATACAAACTAGTCTTCATCATGCTATTTCCCTCTTAAATAAATACATTTGTAGGGCTATCCAGGTATGTAAACTTATTTAAAGACATGAATCGTATCGACCGCCTTTTTGGTATTCTAGTGCTCCTTCAAACTAGAAAGTATATTGCTGCAGAGAAAATTGCTGAACAATATGAAATCAGTATCAGAACTGTTTACCGGGATATAAAGGCACTAACCGAACAAGGGATACCCATCAGTTTTGAACAGCCAAAAGGATACTTTATTGTTTCCGGCTATTTTCTCCCACCCGTCTCCTTTAATACAGAAGAGGCGAATGCGCTTTTAATGATGGAAAGGTTGGCTTCAGGTTTTGCCGACCGCTCTATTCACAAACATTATACTACAGCGCTGAATAAAGTAAAGGCAGTGCTCAAAAATTCACAAAAGGAAAAGCTGGAAGTACTTAATGACAACATTAAGTTTCAGCTTCATGATTCATTCAAAAACGAGTTTGAGCATTTATCAGCTTTGCAAGAAGCTATATCATCTCAACATTGTATAGATATTATCTATATCAACCAAAGTTTAGAAAATAGTAACCGCAGAGTGGAACCCATAGGTTTAATATTTTACGCTTTCAATTGGCATTTAATTGGCTGGTGCCAGCTCCGCAATGAATACCGCGATTTCAGGGTGTCCCGTATTGAATTTATTAAATCGCCATGCGCTCCGTTTACTAAAGAAGACCACATGAAGCTTAACGACTATATGAAATTCCTACCAGTTAGTTATTGAAAAAGAAATATCCATGGTGGGGGTTTGTGTGTCTTTTTCTGCGTTCCAATTATTGCCCTGCAAGTTCTCCCCTAGCACTAATAGAGGGTTTGGAGCAGGTAAATAGGCAATTTGGTGCGGTAAGGGATATACTGAGTGCTACAATGTACCTACTTACCTGCACCAAACCTGCTAGAAACACCGAAGGTACTAATGAACCTGGAGTTAAGGCATTCGAAATGCTTAATCATTATTGTAGAAGCAACAGGTCTAATTATCTACGAATACAATATTAAAACTACACTTGGTCGATATTTATCAGTAAGCATACAATGATGCTAAGGGTCAACCTTATCGTTTTGAAAATGACCATATAGTATATGTGGTTAACAATACTAATATAAGTTATTAGCCGACAAAAGCAAATTTACTTGCTTATTTGAACAACATTGATATTATATCTCGACTTAAAAAATTGGGCACAATAGGTCACCAATTATTGTACGAAAACGAGCGCTAAACTAGATGTAAAAATAGTCTTTTCAAAAATTCAAAAAATATAATTAACATGTTGTAAATCAATATGTTTAATTCAAATAAATTTGTAATTTTATTTGGAAATATCAGCTATTTTTCCTACATTTGCATATGTAACCGAACGAGCTTTTTATAAGCCACAATTATAATAATCTGTCGGTTAGATCCGAACGATTTGTTGGCACCCGGAACGCACTCCGCCATCGCTGATCAGCTAAAAATAATAGGCTAGTGCTCCCGTTTTAATTTTTTTAATTAGTCGACACATTAGATTAAACTGCCTGCTGTGATAGCCGGCAGCAGAAGTTCATTGACCTATTAAAAGAGCCGCTAAGGCTTGTATAAAAACGCTTTAAAGCACATCTGACACTCACCGTTTCAAGAGGCTATGGGCATTTATTGTTATTGTGGTGATTATTTCGTTATTGGTATTTTTTGCAGTTCAGCGGCATAAAGGAATGATCCGAAACAAAAAAAGCTTGCTTGCGCAGGCTCTAGTGTTTCCCAAAACAGATTTTTCTATTTACTGTTTTTCTTTTCAGTAACTTCTGTACGTATTTCTTGCGCAAGTGTTTTAAGATCCTGCATTGCTTTTCTTACTCGAGTTCCGGCTGCGCCGTTACCCCCATCATAAAATTTTTGTACATCAGCCTCTGCAGACGATACTAACTCTTTTAACTTTGTGAACTTGTCCATTATTTAATTTAATTAGATGATTTTACTGCAAATATCGTATTTGCAGGGATGAAATGTAAACATATAAACTTTTTCTTAACTGAAAAAATAAGAACTAAGATTAAACTATCGAAATATGACCTAATTGTTTTTATTTACAATGATAGCTTGCAAAGCTGACTTAGTATACTAGATGGGTTGATGTGATATTTAAGTTTACCTTTACCGTATGTCTGGTATCTATATCCACATTCCCTTTTGTAAAAAGGCTTGTACTTACTGTGATTTTCACTTTAGTACTTCCTTAAAGTATTTAGATGAAATGACAGATGCTATTTGCGATGAAATTTCTAAGAAGAAGGATAGGATCACAGATCAGGTAGGCACCATTTACTTTGGCGGAGGCACTCCTTCGGTATTACCAACTAAACATTTTGAAAAGATCTTTAATACCATCACCAAAAATTTCTCGGTTGCATCTGATGCGGAGATCACGATTGAGGCCAATCCAGACGACCTTAGCTCTTCAAAGATCTCTGAGCTTCGGCATTTGCCTGTCAACCGCTTTAGTATTGGCATCCAGTCTTTTTTCGAGGAGGACCTGATCTGGATGAATAGGGCCCATAATGCAGGCGAAGCAGAAACTTGCATTAAAAGGAGTCAGGATGCAGGCTTTGAAAACCTGAGCATTGACCTCATCTACGGTTATCCGTTGCTTACTGATGCCAAGTGGCTGAAAAACATTAATAAAGCAATTGAACTGGAAACCCCACACATCTCAGCCTATTCGCTAACTGTTGAGCCACGTACGGCATTAGCCAGCTCAATAATAAAAGGTAAAGATATTCCTTTAAATGATGAGCAAAGTGCTGCCCAATTTATCACGTTAATTGATAAACTGAAGCTCGCCAATTTTGATCATTACGAAATTTCTAACTTTAGTAAACCTGGAAAGTACGCAGTGCACAACACCAATTATTGGCGGGGTGTTCCTTATTTAGGCATTGGCCCCTCTGCTCATGGTTTTAATGGTAACGTCAGGTATCTCAATGTGGCAAACAACGCCGCCTATCTAAGTAGTATGACTGAAGGAAAAATACCAGAAAGCATTGAAGAATTGGACATCTACGATAGGTTTAATGAATACATGATGACTTCCCTTCGTACCATGTGGGGTAGTAGTTTAACAAAGATTGAAAATGAGTTTGGTAAGTTTTTCTTATCCGATACACTTAAAACCAGTAAAATTTTTGTACAGCGAAACTGGCTGACAGAGAACGAGGGTTATTTACAATTAACTGATGATGGTAAGCTCTTTGCAGATTATATTGCATCAGAATTTTTCCTCTCCATTGAAGACCACAGATAAATAGCTATACCATGAACAAAAACGTGATCTGGATAACAGGTGCTTCTTCCGGCATAGGCGAAGCATTGGTTAACGCATACAGTAATGAAGGTGCTAAGCTGATTATTTCTTCCCGCAATAGAGAAGAACTATACAGGGTTAAAATGGCTGCAAAAAACATGATGAACATCCACGTTCTGCCATTTGACCTCGCAGATACTGCGTCCCTTACTCAAAAGGTTGAAGAAGCATTACGTATATTTGGGCATATTGATCTACTGATTAATAGTGGCGGGATTAGTCAGCGTGCCCTGGCTCTTGATACGCAGTTAGAAACAGAACAGCGTGTGATGAACGTAAATTTTTGGGGAACAGTGGTTTTGAGTAAAGCAGTGCTTCCTTTGATGATTAAAAATGGTGGCGGACAAATCGTATGCATCAGCAGTCTCACCGGCAAGTTCGGAACAAGATTACGCTCCGCCTATGCGGCTTCTAAACATGCGCTTCACGGGTATTTTGATTCGCTTAGGTCGGAAGTCTTCGATAAGAACATAACAATTACGCTAATTTGTCCAGGTTTCATCAAAACCAATGTCTCCGTTAACGCAGTAACTGCTGATGGTTCCCCGCAGGGAACAATGGATGGCGGACAGGAAAACGGTATGCCTGTCCAAGAATGTGCAGCGAAAATAGTTGCTGCCATTAAAGCAAAAAAAGAGGAGGTTTATATAGGTGGAAAAGAAGTTAAAGGCGTTTGGCTTAAACGCTTCTTCCCCTTAAGATTTTCCAAATACATGAGAACAGCTAAAGTGACACGTTGAGCGTAAGCTTAGCTCATCACCCCGATCTGTTTGCCAGTCCATTCTGGGAATAATATTTTATCGTTATGGATGCCAAGATGTTTATCAGCTACCTCGCTAAATACGCTCCTGAAATCTGTAGTTACTGCCAAATCTCTTCCATCTTCCAGGTTTTCTACAGCTAGTGGATTTACCAATCCATGTACCAAGCCTCCTTTAACACCGCTACCCAAGATAAAATTGCAGGAAGCGCGACCGTGATCTGTCCCTCCAGTGCCATTTTGTTTTACCGTACGTCCAAATTCAGTCATTGTCATCACCGTTACATCATCTTGTAAAGTTCCCATATCTGTCCAGAATGCCATCATGCTTTCACTTAGGTCATTTACGTTCCTTGCAAATATCCCGGTTTCCTTACCCTGATTAAAGTGGGTATCCCAGCCACCAGATTCTGTGAAGGCCACTTCCATACCCACATCCATTTTAATGAGCTGAGCAATTTGCTTTAAGGAATTACCCAAGGCAGTATTTGGATATACAGCGCTATTTTCAGGCTTGTAATTTTTTACGTCTGTTTTCTGAAGCATCTTAATGGCATCAAAGCTTTCCTTACCCGTTTCTTTTAACAAACTGGAAGAAGTTTGATCGTATAAATCTTCAAAGCTCTTCGCAGTACTATTCACCAATCCGGCATTGCCCTTCATTTGCAAGTTAAAGTCTTGCAAATTATTGATCGCTACCGCAGCATTGTTGCCGTAAAAAGACCTTGGTAAAGATGAGGTAAGGCTAACTGCCTGAAATGGGGTTGCTGCTTCGTGACCCAATAGACCGACAGCCCGATTTAGCCAACCGCTATCCGTACCCTTTTTGAAAGGAGTACCCGATTCCATATAATCCTGCGCATCAAAGTGGGAACGGGTATTATTTGGAGAACCTATACCATGCACAATGGCCATTCGTTTGTCTTTAAATACGGATTCAAATGCCCCCATTGATGGATGTAAACCGAATTTACCATCCAGGTCTATTAATGGTTTCGCAGATGATCCCTGAGCAGCCGACATAAACAAAGTTGGTCTTGCTGCTTTTAGGTATTCGTCTGTAAAGGGGGTAACAGCCATCAATCCGTCCATAGCCCCACGCTGAAAAATACATACCATTACTTTACGCCTTTTGAATAAGCCGGGTATTTTGGTGCCGGCAACGGCATCTGCAAGAAAGCCCGGTATGCCGCCTAATCCAATACCAAACAGAGCTAATCCTCCTCCTTTTATAAATCCTCTTCTTGAAGTCATGATCTATTTCTTTTATGTCTTTATTTACGTTGAAATTCTGGAGAGCCGATAATTACACCCACTACCTGCGCAAGCATATTGTTATTATTCACCGAAGGCGGGTACTCAGGCTTTGGTTTTTTTACGGCTTCAGTACCCGTGCCCACCATCATATTTTCCTCAGCAGTCATTCCTGTCTGCATTGCAGGTTGAAGTACCGGCGCCTTCTCTACAGCCTTGGCTATTTTTGCAGTTAATCCCGGATCGTTCAACATGGGCTTTAAGCGCTCTAATGTTTTTGTTAGGTCCCGCTCAGGCATTACCAACTTGCTATAAGTGGATAATGCAGCTTCTGAACTCTCGGGTTCATGGTTATTATTTAGCGCCAGCAAATTGATTTTAATACCTGGTATCCGTTGAGCGGCCAAGGCAAGTCCGAAATTCATGCGATTAAGCAATGCGCCTGTATTTATCCAGTATTGTCCACGGTCTGGAAACCCCGTAGGGGCTTGGTAATAGTACATTTTTTGACCCATTTTATTGATCCAGTTGTAAAGCTGATAAGGCTGGGTAATTTGCGCATCAAGGCCTCTTACGGCACTAATAGCCAACTCAAATGGAGATTTGGTTTTTTCGCGCAGCGAAGTGGCCGACCAGAATTCTGGTGCTGATACCATAGCAATCATTACTTGTTTGATATCGCCATCTGTACTTAAAAAAGTCTTGGCCATTTTATCAACCAGCTTAGGATCAGGCTGATCATTAACAAACCTGGTAGCTAGTTTCTTAGCAATGAATTTAGCAGTTGATGGGTGATGGGCTAACATATTCAGTAAATCAACTCCTTCCCGATATCCGCCACCGGCGGCAAACTCTTTACCGAGAACTATTTTCTCCTGATTATCATGGCGAGTTGGAACGAACAGGAAGTCGCCTTCTTTTACAAAGCCTTTCTTATCAAGGTTATCTTCCCCAATTTTTTCAATTACTTTCTTATAACCAGCACCATAACCCCCGTCGTCGCCCAGTGGCGCCACTGTCCATCCTGTTAATATTCTCGCGGCTTGTGTTACATCGCTTTGCGTATAACCTCCATCTACACCAAGCGTATGAAGTTCCATAACTTCCCTGGCATAATTTTCATTTAACCCGCCGGCGCCTTTTTTATTTTGTCGTGCTTTTTTTAACTTCCCAAGCATCGCCGTATCTAGCGGGGGAAGGTTCTTGCTGTTCATTCTTCTCCGCAACAAGTTTGCGCGAATTTTGACGCCAATCTCTGTGTTTGGATTAGCTGTTTGCATGCCATCGATATCTGTTGAGGCCACCGGTTGACCAGCACTGGTAAAATTATCCAGGTAAATGAGCATAGCTGGCGATTTGGCTGTAGCCATTAATAAGGCACTAAATTTACCGGTAACATTCGGTCGGATTACGTCGCGCTCAAAGGCAGGCACATATGCGGCGCATTGATTTTTAGTAAGGGACACATTAAAATGGTTAAACCAAAAGTCAGTAAGCAGTTCTTGTAATTGATTATTGGTATACGTAGCACGCAACATTTTCTGATTGATAAACTGGCGAAGCAGATCCTGCTCCTGTCCGTATCCCTTTAAATCTCTATAACCCTGAAGTTGCTTTCTATAGGCTTTCTGATCACCTTTATTTACGGAGTCCTTATTAATTACACCTTCTTTAATAGCCAGCCTTAGTACCTTAGGTGCACGGGGATATTTGTTTTCCACCTCACTGTTGGTTAAGTTAATATCTGCATAAGGCTTTAGCATAGTTTCCAATTCCTGATCTGGCTGCCCGCCATCTAATTCTCTTTGAAACCATTTTTCTAATCCCTCCTTCACAACTTCATCAACATCTCCTGCTTTAGCGCCATACGTAAAACGACTAAGCAAATGGGCTGCCGCCTGACGTTCTGTTAGTCCGGCTTGTTTATAAGGGAAGGCGGGCTTAAGTGCAGCAGTTTTACTACTTTGAAACGCAGAAAACAAAATGGTTAAACTGAGGATAAATAAAAACGAAACGATAACTCTAACTGGTGCTTTCATAGATACTTACTTTTGGAGTTGTTACGGGTATGACAACTAAAAGGTTAAAAAGATTAAAATAAATGTTACGTTAAATGAAAAACCATCATTTTTATTAACTTTAATTAACCAATACAAACTCATGAACACTTTAAGCACTTACGATTACGTTGTTTTTCTGGTATATTTTCTCATTGTGGCCATCTATGGCTGGATGGTGTATCGCAAAAAACAAGCACAAAAAGAAAACTCTAAAGATTTCTTCCTTGCAAAAGATTCTCTTACCTGGTGGGCCATTGGAGCCTCGCTCATTGCTTCCAATATATCTGCAGAGCAGTTTATTGGGATGAGCGGATCAGGCTTTACTATGGGCCTGGCCATTGCTACTTATGAATGGATGGCGGCTGCCACACTGATCATTGTAGCCGTATTTTTTATCCCGGTATATATAAAGAATAAGATTTACACCATGCCCCAGTTTCTTGGCCAGCGATACAATAGCACTGTAGCCATGATTATGGCTATATTCTGGCTGTTGCTATATGTGGTGGTCAATCTAACTTCTATTTTATATTTAGGAGCACTTGCCATCAACAGCATATCAGGAATTAACACCACCGCCTGCATGTATATCCTATCTGTATTTGCTGTCATCATTACCCTAGGCGGAATGAAAGTTATTGGATACACGGATGTTATTCAGGTGTTCTTTTTAATACTCGGAGGATTGGCAACTACCTATTTGGCATTAGAGCTGGTTGCTACTCATTTTGGTACTTCGGGTATGTTGAATGGATTAAGTCTGATCAAAGAAAAAGCATCAGATCATCTCCACATGATCTTTCATAAAGAAAATCCACATTATATGGATTTGCCTGGTTTAACAGTACTAATTGGTGGAATGTGGATTGTAAACCTGAACTATTGGGGCTGTAATCAATATATTACCCAAAGAGCTCTAGGCGCTGATCTAAAAACCGCCAGGAGCGGTCTATTATTTGCCGCCGGCTTAAAGCTATTGATGCCGGTTATTGTAGTATTACCCGGTATCGCGGCTTATGTATTATATAAAGAAGGTTACGGTTCATTTCAGACTGCCATGCTTAAGGATGGATCGCTAAACGCGGATTCTGCTTATCCGGTTTTATTAAACTTACTTCCGGCCGGATTGAAAGGCCTTTCTTTTGCCGCATTAACCGCAGCTATTGTTGCTTCTTTAGCTGGTAAAGCGAATAGTATTGCTACCATCTTTACGCTGGACGTGTACAAGAAAGTAATAGATAAGAATGCCGATGAAAAACAGCAAGTAATCATCGGACGGATCACGGTTATTGCCGCAATGGTTCTGGCTATTGTAATTGCTCCTCAATTGGGTATTGATAAAAAAGGAGGCTTCCAGTTTATTCAAGAATACACAGGCTTTGTATCTCCCGGCATTTTTGCCATGTTTATCCTTGGCTTTTTCTGGAAAAGAACAACATCTAATGCTGCCCTTTTTGCAACTATAGGCGGATTCTTATTATCAGTTGGCTTTAAGGTATTGCCAATGTTTACCAATCTGGAGTGGTTAAGCCCTTTTGGGTTCTCTAAACTGGCAGCGCAAAAAGATGGGACTATGTTGTACGAAATTCCTTTCCTGGACAGGATGGGCTTTGTATTTCTGATCTGCGTTCTTGCCATGTTTATCATCAGTAAAATGGAGAATAGAAAAGGGGTTAATCCTAAAGGACTCGAAATTGATCGCGGAATGTTTAAAACCAGTCCGGGTTTTGCCGTAGGCGCCTTGCTGATTTGCGGAGTTCTTGTTGCGCTTTATGGCATTTTTTGGTAAGATGATATAATTTGAATGGGCAGCAGAACTGCTCCCCTTATTTTAAGGCGAAGGCTACATAGCTATCGCCTTTTTTTGTTCCCAGCTTTGCTCCTCCACAAGCTACAACAACGTATTGCTTACCATTAACCTGGTATGTGCTCGGTGTAGCGTAACCTGCCGCAGGCAGTTCTGTATCCCACAATAGCGTTCCTGTTCTTTTATCAAATGCCCTCAACATTCCATCTTTGGTAGCAGCAATAAATAGCAACCCCCCGGCAGTAACTACCGGTCCGCCATAATTCTCGGTACCGGTTGGAGGGATTCCCTTTGCGGTAAGTTCTTTTAACTCTCCAAGTGTTTTCTGCCAAAGGTGTTTCCCTGTATTCATATCTATAGCCGTAAGTGTCCCCCAGGGCGGAGAAATTGCAGGATAACCGTTATTGTCCAGAAATTTGTTATATCCGTCAAATTGGTATGGTCGACCGGCAGATTTAATAGTAGTACTGCCAGTTACCGCATTGGGTGCTTCTGTTTTCTCTTCATGAAAAAGAAAATCTACAATTGTTTGTTTCTGAATACTTGTTAGACTGCTAAAACCTGGCATCATTCCTTTGCCACTGCTGATCAGTCGGGTTACTTCCTTGCGTGAGTGTTTTGCTTTTATATTGACTAATGAAGGAAAGCCGCTGGCCGGATTGCCTTTGAGCTCAATACCATGACAAGTAACACAAGTATTGTTGTAAAGTACATTACCCATACTCAAACTGCTTTCTTTATTTTCTTTGGGGGTTAAGCTGAGACTGAACAACCAGGGCATCTCATTAGAATTTACATAAAGTATGCCATCAGGATCGACTGCTGCACCACCCCATTCAGCACCACCATCTGCCCCTGGCAACACTACGGTAGGTGTTAAACCGAGAGGCTGGAACAACCCTTTTTCTGATTTCCTGAAAATGGATATCAATTCTTCCCTGTTCCCTGCAATAGAACTAATTTCGTTTACTGTAACAGTTTGTCGCGAAAACGGCGCAGGTAGCACAGGGATAGGTTGTGTTGGCCATGTACGCTCTCCAGGAAGCTTGGATGCTGGAAAAGATTGTTCCTTAATTGGGAATATGGGTACGCCCGTATCCCTATTAAAAAGGAATACCATTCCCTGTTTGGTTACCTGGGCAACGGCATCAATAACGGTTCCGTTATGTTTTACCTTAATCAGATTTGGTGGTGCAGGGACGTCTTTGTCCCAAATATCGTGGTGCACAAATTGATAATGCCATAGATACTTACCAGTTCTTACGTTAAGCGCTATAAGACAATTGGCATAAAGATTTGCACCCAGTCTATCTCCCCCGTAAAAATCAAATGCTGCCGAACCAGTCGGTATAAAGATCATTTCTCTTTTTCGGTCTACCGCCATTCCGGCCCAACTGTTAACAGCCCCTACATCGCCCTTCGCTTTTACGTCAGCAGGCCAGGTATCTGCGCCGGGCTCCCCAGGATCTGGCAGGGTTTTGAAAACCCAGACTATCTTGCCTGTCTTTACATTAAAAGCCTGCACATAACCTATAGCAGCGCCGTAACCTTCGCCTACTCGGATGGGCATAACAATCAAGTCTTCAAACAACGTTCCTGGCGTGGTAGAAATTACATACTGCTCTTTGGCGGCGGGCTCCAGTCCAACTTTTAAACTTACCTTTCCACCATTCCCGAAAGAGATGATGGGCTGCCCTGTTTCGGCATTTAGCGCCCAAAGATCTGAATTGTAAGCATATAGAATCCTCTTATCATTACCTTCTTCCCAATAGGTTACTCCCCTGTTGGCATTAGAAGTTGGCTCACCAGGCTGTCTATAGCGCCATTTCTCCAAACCGGTCGCAGCATCAAGCGCAAAAACCTGATTGGAAGCAGTTACAGCGTATAATATCCCTTTTACAATGATCGGGTTACACTGAACCTGACCAGAATCACCAGATTTGTATTCCCATGCCCTTTGTAGCTTACGCACATTTTTTAAGTTAATCTGCGATAGCGAAGAATAGTGGTTACGATCTGGTCCACCCAAATATTCTGACCATTCGGTAGGCATTTCAGGACTACTCAATTTAGTTTCGCAACTCAAAAAAAATAAAGCAGCAAATAATGAAAAGGCAAATCTGGCATTCTTATCCATAAATTGATATTTGGTTGTTTGACGGTAGCGGATCATGTGATCCATATAAATATAAGATTTTGAAAAATACCATCTATGTTAAAATCAAGTAAATTTTATATGTTTGCCTTATATAAGGTCGGTTAATTGACATATCGTCGTTCGCGAGTATCTTATCCTAAAATATGAGCTTTAATTTAAAGCCGGTAGATACCGTTGAGCAGATTAGCCCTGCTGATTTTAAAAAAAACTACCTGGATACCAGGAGACCATTGGTAATTAAAGGTTTAACCAAAACATGGCCTGCAAGGGAAAAATGGACTACAGATTATCTTAAAGAAATTGCCGGTGATGTAAACGTGAGCCTGATGGACAACTCTAAGGCGGATCCATCCAAGCCTATAAATGCGTCTGTAGCCAATATGCGCTTTGGCGATTATCTGGACCTGATCAAATCTAAACCTACTGAGCTTCGCATCTTCTTTTTCAACCTGTTTAAGCACGTTCCTTCATTGGTAGATGATATTGTGATTCCAAAAGATCTGATGGGCGGATTTATTGAAAGCATGCCCGCCATGTTTTTTGGAGGCTCTAGTTCTGTTACTTTTTTACACTATGATATTGACCTGCCCCACCTTTTCCATACCCATTTTGGCGGCAGGAAGCACATTATCCTTTTTGACAACAAATGGAAAAAAAGGTTATACTGTATTCCTAATGCTACCTACGCGCTGGAAGATTATGATGTAGCCAACCCCGACACTAAAAAATTTCCGGCACTGGAAGGTATCGAAGGCTATGAAGTATTCCTGGAACATGGCGATACTTTGTTTATGCCAACCGGTATGTGGCATTGGATGAAATACCTTGACGGATCGTTCTCTTTAAGTTTAAGAGCCTGGGATGCTTCGATAACTAGGAAAGCACAAAGCATCTTTAACTTGGCTATTAAAGGTGGATTAGACAGCGTGCTGAAGATGGCATTCAAAGCTCCATATGCGAAATGGCGAGAAAGATTAGCCATTAAAAGGGCAAACCGTGCTTTGGCCAGCGGAAATCCTAAATAGCCGCTATTTTTACAAGGGGATAACATTAATCAAACCTTAAACTTTTACCTTCGATTATTCGTTTATCATCAATATATGAGAGGGTTTCAGTTTTCAAATTTCCTGCCTGATGATTTGCCTAAAGGTGGATTTGATGAATTGCTTAAACTTTTTACCCAGCTACTCAATTACACCGCAGGTGATGCTGGGGAAACCCTGGCCTGGATGAATGAGCTGGACAAAAAGTATAAGTTTACCAACAACGATTATGGAATGGGTGATTTCATAGATGACCTTAAAGATAAAGGCTATATTAAGGAGGACGGTAATAACGGCGATTTAAGTATCACCAGCAAAACAGAACAGACCATCCGAAAATCTGCATTAGAAGAAATCTTCGGTAAGCTTAAAAAAGCAGGCAAAGGAAATCACAATAGTAATTTATCAGGCATTGGTGAGGAAAAGAATGCTGACAGAAGAGAGTTTAATTTTGGCGACAGTCTGGATCAAATAGATATGACTGCCTCTATTCAAAATTCCCTGATTAACCATGGTATCGGTGATTTCACCTTAACCGAACGGGATTTGGAAGTAGAAGAGAAGGACTATAAAACACTTACTTCTACTGTACTGATGATTGATATTTCACATTCAATGATCTTATACGGGGAAGACCGCATTACACCTGCAAAAAAGGTAGCTATGGCTCTGGCTGAGCTGATCAAAACAAGATACCCTAAAGATACACTAGACATTGTGGTGTTCGGTAATGATGCGTGGCTAATCTCAGTTAAAGACCTTCCCTATCTTCAGGTTGGACCTTATCATACCAATACTTTTGCGGGGTTGGAGTTGGCTACTGATTTGCTACGTAGGCGAAAGACACATAACAAACAGATCTTTATGATCACAGATGGTAAGCCTACCTGTCTAAAGGAGAATGGCCGCTATTATAAGAATAGTATGGGGCTTGATAGGAAAGTAGTCAATAAGACATTAAATATGGCAGCCCAATGCAAAAGGCTAAATATACCGATTACTACATTTATGATTGCGCAGGACCCATATTTACAGCAATTTGTACGTGAATTTACCCAGATAAATGGAGGGAGGGCTTTTTACAGTTCACTTACCGGCTTGGGCGAATATATATTTGAAGATTACATCAAGAACAGAAGAAAAACAGTGCGGTAATAAGTATTAAATGGATCACATCAACATAAAAACACTAGGAGCGTTAAAAGACTCCGGCTACCAATCACAAACAGTGAAAGATGAACTGCGCAAGAACCTGATAAAACAGCTGCAAAATAAAGATGCTGGGTTTGAAGGCATCCTTGGATATGATGAAACTGTTATCCCTGAACTGCAAACGGCCATTTTATCCCGACACAATATCTTGCTACTCGGTCTACGCGGACAAGCTAAAACACGTATTGCACGTTTGATGGTTAATTTGCTGGACGAGTATATCCCTTACGTTGGCGGCAGCGAGATCTTTGATGATCCGTTAAACCCTATTTCATGGTATGCGAAACATGAGATTTCGATTCATGGCGACAATACTCCAGTTAGCTGGCAACACCGCTCTGAACGTTATACGGAAAAACTAGCCACGCCTGATGTCACTGTTGCAGATTTAATTGGAGACGTTGATCCAATTAAAGCCGCTACTTTGAAGCTTACCTATAATGATGAGCGGGTAATACACTTTGGTCTGATACCGAGGGCTCATAGAAGTATCTTTGTTATCAATGAGCTTCCCGATCTGCAGGCACGCATACAGGTAGCATTATTTAATATGCTACAAGAAAAAGACATTCAAATTCGCGGTTTTAAGCTTCGCCTGCCTTTGGATGTACAGTTTGTATTTACTGCAAATCCAGAAGATTATACCAATAGGGGATCTATTGTTACACCCTTAAAAGACCGTATAGAAAGTCAAATCCTTACGCACTACCCTAAATCGATCAGTATCTCCAGAAAAATTACTTTCCAGGAAGCGAAACTGACCGGAGAGCAGAAGCTGATAGAAGCTGATGGATTGGTTAAAGACCTGGTAGAGCAAGTGGCATTTGAGGCGCGACAAAGCGAATTTATTGATCAAAAATCTGGAGTTTCTGCCCGATTAACTATATCTGCTTACGAAAACCTAATTAGTACCGCAGAACGAAGAATGCTGATCAATGGCGAAAAAACAACATTTGTAAGGCTATCTGATTTAACTGGTATTATCCCTGCTGTAACCGGCAAGATTGAGTTGGTTTATGAAGGAGAACTTGAGGGACCCGCAAAGGTAGCCAACACCTTAATTGGTAAGGCAATAAAGACATTGTTTGTACGCTTCTTTCCCGATCCGGAGAAAGCAAAGAAAAGCAAAACTGCTAATCCTTATCATAACGTTATTGAATGGTTTACTGAAGGTAATACACTAGATGTTTCTGATGCCCTCACTGGATCCAAATACAAAAAAGAACTAATGCGTGTAACGGGCCTTCATGACCTGGTTAAAAAATTCCATGCGAAGCTTAGTGAAAACCAAACTTTATTGTTAATGGAGTTTGTATTGCATGGTCTGGCAGAACATTCTCAATTGAGCAAAAAATACCTGGATGGTGGCTTTGGTTTTTCTGACATGTTTGAAAGCTTGTTTAATACCGAGCTAAATGACGATGATGAAGATATTGATTTTAGGTAATTTGAACCGAACTAATTAATGGGAAGATTACCTATACTGAGCATTTTATCAGTGCTGATACTTGCGTTCGATTATTATTGTTATAATGCCATTTTATCGGTATTTATAAAATGGAAACCACTAACCAGAAAAATCTTTACAACGGTTTGGTGGGGATACTCGGCTTTCTTGATTGCAGGTGTGTTTATTTCAATATTCATTACCATACCCAGTGCTTATCTTGGATTCCGATCTATTGTACTCGTGGCATTTTTCCTCACCTTGGCTTGCAAGGCCATTTTTCTTCCTTTTTTGATAATAGACGACCTGAGAAGACTCGCGATAAAAATAAAAAGAGCAATAAATAAAAAAAATAAACCAGCAAATATAGCTACCGCCATTGGCGCCCCGATTAGTCGCTCTCAGTTTCTTTTGAAGGCTGGTTTAGTTACCGCTGCAGTGCCACTCACTTCATTGACATGGGGTATAGCTTCTGGTGCGTACGATTATCAGGTAATAAGAAAAACTTTAGTCTTACCTAACCTGCCTTCAGCATTTGAAGGGATAAAGCTAGGTCAGATTTCTGATGTTCATTCCGGAAGTTTCTACAACCCAAAAGCGGTAAAGGGCGGCGTAGATTTACTGCTTGCAGAAAAACCTGATCTGATATTTTTTACAGGAGATTTGGTAAACGACATGGCTACCGAAATGCGGGATTATCAGGATATTTTCAGTAAGGTAAAAGCACCTCTTGGTGTATATTCTTCTTTAGGAAATCACGATTACGGTGATTATCATTTTGGTAAAGAAAGTTCTCCGGAAAAAGTAAAGAATTTGCAAAATGTGATTAAGACTCATGAGTTAATGGGCTGGGATTTGTTGATGAACACGCATAGACGCCTAAAGGTTGGTGGTGAAGAGATTGGCATATTAGGTATTGAGAATTGGGGAATGGGTAGGTTTCCTAAATACGGGCGAATGGACCTTGCAACCAAAGACACGGATGACCTTCCGGTAAAACTACTATTATCACATGATCCTTCGCACTGGCGTGCAGAAGTACTGGAAAAATATCCGCAAATAGATGCTATGTTTAGTGGTCATACCCACGGGATGCAATTCGGTGTACGCACCAAAGATTTCCAATGGAGCCCAGTGCAATATATCTACAAGGAATGGGCAGGACTTTACAGGGAGAATAAGCAGCAATTATACGTAAATGTTGGTTATGGCTTTCTAGGCTACCCCGGCAGGGTTGGAATATTACCAGAAATAACGATATTTGAATTGAAGCGAGCATAAAACCGCTTAACTCGGTGTTTAAAAAAATATCCCTTTCCATACTAGATTTCCTATTGTTCAGCAACTTATTCATCGCCATATGTGCGGTTGCACAGGGTATGACCACCTATCACTTTCTTAGAATACCTGCGGATCAATACGTATTAGCTTTCATCTTTTTTGCCACTATCGGTCTTTACAACTTCAGCATGCTCTTGGCAAAACCAAAGAAACCCGAAGATTCTCCTTACAAAAGGGTTCGCTGGATATTTTCACACCATAGGATGATCATCACCATTACCTTGATCTCCTTACTTTGCCTAATACCATTGGGTTTGCTGTACTTGAGTATTGAATCTAAACTGCTGATGGGATTTACAGGTCTGGTGGCTATTGGATATAACATCCCCTTTTTAAGGCTCAATGATCAGAATATTGGCCTAAGGAACATACCAGGCATCAAACTCTTTTTAATTGCGATGGTTTGGGCAGTAAGCTGCGTACTTTTGCCAATTATAGAGCTTCAACATACCAAGCTTTTAAATATCACTCCTTCTGATACACTGTTGCTAGTTTTTAAGCGCTTTCTCTTTATAGCTGCCATAACCATACCTTTCGATATTAGGGATCTTTTTCAGGATAAAATGTATTCCTTAAAAACTATACCTGTAATGTTGGGCGAAAAGAAGGCATACATTTTTTGCCAGTTCCTACTACTCGGCTACTTGTTACTTTTGTTACTATTTAAACAGGCTACCTATTCTGATATTGCCGCAATAGTGCTTAACCTGGGTATTACAGGCTGGCTGATCTTTAGATCAAACATTAAAAAAAACGAATACTACTATTTTCTTTATCTGGATGGCACTATGCTTTTGCAATGGATATTATTGGTGTTATTTAGTTACTTGGGTTAAAACGATAGCCAACTCCCCTAACGGTTTGTAGCAATTGAGGATTATCAGGATTTAACTCTATCTTTTTACGCAAACGCACAATATGCATATCAAGTGTCCGTGTATTTACATCAGAATTATAGCCCCATACTTCCAGCATCAGCTCATCGCGGTTAATCACCTTATTTGGATTTCTTAAAAAGTAAAGCAGTATGCGATTCTCTAAAATGGTAAGCTCTATTTTTTTACCATTTCTGTACAGGGTATGAATATTTGGATGGTGCTCCATTTCTCCAAAACGATGGATTTCAGACCGGTCATTATTTAAAAGAAATTTAACCTTATTATCAAGCATGGCTACTAGCACATCCATATTAAAGGGTTTAGTTACATAGTCAGATACACCAAAATTGTAGGCGTCTATCTTATCAATATCCTGCGCTTTAGCAGTCATCATAATAATCAGATTATCAAACCCTTGCTTCCGCACTTCCGCACAAACTTCGGCACCCTGCTTTCCGGGAAGCATCCAGTCCAATAATACGATGCCTGGCTTTTCAGAAAGAATTAACTGTTCTGCAGCTGCTCCATCCCCCACTTCCAAAACTTCATAGCCCTCTGCTTTTAGGCGATGAACTAATAAGAATCTTAGATTTTCATCATCTTCTATTATTAATATTTTGATTCCTTTAGACATATCTTTCGGTTGTTAAATTTCAATTACTGTTCGTTATAAGGCAATACAATTTTAAATTCTGTTCCTATATCAACTTTGCTCTTAACGGTAATTTCGCCTTCCATAAAGTTAACGAGTTCCTTGCAGAAAGCCAAACCCAGTCCTACACTACCATTCTGATTGTACTTGTTCTGGATGCGAAAAAACTTCTTAAATATATTGTCAATTTCTGAAGCCGGAATTCCAATACCCTGATCAGCAAACCTAAGCACAACTTTACCTTTGATCAGCTTTGCACTAATGTGTAATTTCTTACGCTCAAGCGGAGAATATTTGTAAGCATTTTCTGCCAGGTTATCAAATAAACTGCCCAGCAATACCGGATCTGTAATGAAGGTGTTAAAGCCAGTCACTTCATAAGTAAAGTCAAAATCTGGGTGCTTCAAACAATGTGAGTCAATGGTACTCTCAATAAAATCAAAGACATTTACCAGATCCCGGTTCAGCTCTATCACCTTATTTTCAATTTGTGTAAATGCCAGCAGTTTATTCATTAAACCATTAAGTTTATCTGCCTCCTCATCTAGTATCTTGCCATACATCTTTTGCTCCTTTTCTGTAAGGGAGCTTGCACTTTTGATGTTGTTGCCGGCAATTTTTATAACACTTACCGGAGTTTTAAACTCATGCGTCAGGTTATTCATGAAATCATACTGCAGCTTAAACATTTTCTGATTAATGTTAAGATTCCTGAAGATCAAATAGGCAACAAGTACGACTATGCTAAAAAACGAAAGAATTCCAAAGGCAAGGGGAAGAAAATAATTAAGTACTTCCTTATCGATGAAGGACTGTGAGGATATGAAATAAAGTTTATAATCGGAAAATGGCCCTGGCAATGTAATCTCGGTAGTTACATCATTCACTCCTGTTTCCAAAGGATCGTAAGTAAGCGGCTCTATCCTCACCTGTTCATAAAGTTTAGGTCGCGAGTTAATGATCTTTATCTTATAAGGATCAAGATAGAAGGAAAGCATATCCTGCTGATAGACCGGCTGCGAAGGCATTTTCTTACGAATCATCCGCTTATACATTTTTAAATCTTCCAATCGCGGTATATTGAGGTAGGTAATCTTATTGGATCTGACGTTGCTGAAATTACTAAATAGCTGATCCTGCGTTGGTGTCTTACTCGTATCCAAACTTTCAATATAGGTGGCCAGTTTAAGTGCAAGTGAATTGAAATCATCCCCAATAATAAAGTTGCGCGTATTTTCCTTGGAGAAAAGCTCAACAGAGTCTGTAGGCATAGAGGTTCCGAACTGGTAAATATTTTTAGGCCCGAAAGAGAACTTCCCAGTATTCAATCCATCACTTACAGGGGTGTTTCTTACTTCAGAATCATAAAAGATTACCTTGGATACAAACGGATACTCGATTAGCAGGGTATCTGCAAAATTAGAAGCCGTGGTCGAATCCAGATAGCCATTGTAGTAGGAAACCTCTGGCAGCTTTTTTTGGAAGAAATCGTTATAAGTCTTAATGCTCTGCTCCAGCACATTTACCTTTTCAGAAATGAACTCATTCTCGATAAACTTGGTACTGAAACGGTAAGCAAGGAAAAGCGAAAGGAAAAATAAAACCATCATCATGGCGATGAATGTGATGATCAATGAAAAATTCTTCTTGTAACCACTTTCTTTTTCTGCAGACATCTATTGAAATTACTTCTTTTTAAGATTATCTTTCAGAAATTCTTCGAGGGCTGAATAGAATTTTTGTCTTTGTTCTATGTGTTTCCCAAAAAAGAACCCCCCCTCATTTTCCAGATAGGTTACCGAAATATTTCGCTTTTGCAATTGTTTTACAAAATGAATGGTTTCACCTGAATTATTGTTTGGGTCTTTGAGGTTTTGAGCAATAAATACCGGAACATTGATCTTATCTGCCTGAAATAATGGCGAAGATTTACGCATGCGGTCTACGTCTGTAAAAGGATTACCCACTACCTCATAATACTTTTGCAAATTGGGTTTAAGAAAGGGGGGTATGGATTTCAAATAACTGAACAAATTGATAACCCCCGAATTGGATGCTGCACAAGCATAGTGAGTTTCCCGGGCGTAAATGGCGTTTAAAGCAATATTTCCCCCAAAGCCGGTACCGTAAATGGCAATACGTTTCGGATCTGCAATCTTGCGGTTGATAAGCCATTTTACCCCATCATTTATATCCCCCTGTATTTTGCATCCCCATTGCTTAAATCCAGCAGCAGTAAACTCTTTGCCATAACCCGTAGAGCCCCGATAGTTAATTTGGAATACCGCATATCCTCTATTAGCTAAAAACTGGACTTCGGGATTGTAACCCCAGTTATTCCTAGAACCCGGGCCATCATGCGGTAATACGACAACTGGGAGGTTCTCCGCTTTTCTATTTAGTGGAAGTGTTAAATAACCGTGAATCGTTAGGCTATCCCTGCTGGTAAAGCTAATGGATTTCATCTCGCACATTTGATCTTGCTTGATGGCAGAATTAAAATCGCTCAATTTCCTTAGCTTTCCAGTTTGTGCTGTGTAGAGGTAATAAGAGCCCGGATTTCTGTCTGTAAAAGTGCGCACTATAAAAATACTTTCTGCTTTATCGCGGTCTATAATTCTAGTCTCTGTTTTAGGTAAAAGCTTATCGAGGTTATTATAAAGCAATGCGGTGGAATCGTCCAGAAAATACTTCAATTTTTTCCAGGTTTCGTAAACAACAAATACCATTTTTTTCTGTTTGCGAGAGTATTGGGCATCTGTTACATTTATGGAATCGTTACCATACAGCACCTTCAGTTCCTTCCCTGTATTGCAATCAAGTTCTACCAGAGCACTTTTATCCCGACCGACATCAGAAATAGCGTAGATGATATTTTGACGCTCTTTAGCAAATGCAAGCGGTCTAAAAGTCGTTTTAAAACTATTTGTAATAATAGGCCTAAACGGCTCAGCTTCCGTAGCGCGATAGAGAAAGGTTTCGTTAACGCCATCACTGCTTGTTGCCAGACGCAATTTACCATCGGCATCTGTTATCCAATTCGTTACAGTACCGGGGTTCCGTGCAGCCATTTCCATTTGACCATTACGCACATTTAAACGATAAACGTCAAACACCGTAGAATCCCTCTTATTGGAGGATACAAGCAAATATTTATCGTCAATCAGCTGATCTTCCAGCACCCTTATCCGGCTCTTTTCATTACTGGTCAACTGACGTTCATTTCCTCCACTTCTATTGATGATGAAAATGTCAGAGAGATGGTGTACCGCATCTATTTCTTTATAATAAATGAGCTCACTACTGTTTACCCAGAAATAAAAGTTGATATTCTTTCCTTCTAGCTTTGTGATCTTTTCATTTTGCCCTGTCTTTAGATCTTCTACATAAAGGTTTTGGTCTTTACCCTCCAACATCAGGTATGAAAGATAGTTCCCATCCGGCGAAATATGATAGGCTATTTTTTCTTGAGCTTTAAAAAAATCGGCTACAGGGATAACCCTCACACCTTCCTGCTTACCGCAGGCGAGTATGAATAAGCTTAAAAAAATGTAGACGTATTTTTTATTCACCATAATATCTTTTTGCGGTTGCAAAGTTAAGTAACCCCCGCACTAAATGTTACACTTACCAATATTGTTACTATACTGCCTTTTCAATACTTGTAGAAATATCAAATTAAGCATTTTAGAGCAGATCAAACGCCGATCTCAGTAACATTTAAAATACGAGATTGTATTTATCTTATGGCAATTGCACCCTAGTTAGCTGTTAATTCCTTAATTTAGGATACTATAGGAAAATAAGTAAAAATGAAGAGCCTGATTACCACCTTGTTATTCTGCATTAGCAGTTTTCTGTGCCTTGCGCAGGAAAACATCAATGATGCGCTGGCTTTCCAATATTATCAGAAAGGACAGTATCAGGAAGCAATCCTACTGCTGGAAAAACTCTTTTCAAAAACCAAAAACGATTCGTACTTCGACATGTACTTTAATTCCTTGCTGAAGTTGAAAAGATTTGAGGATGCAGATAAACTGATTAAAAAGGCAACTAAGGAAGATTCTAAAAACCTGACTTACGGCATCGCAGGAGCACAATTGTTGCAGGAGAAAGGACAAGCGGATGCGGCAAGCCGTAAATATGCCGAGGTATTGAACAGTTTGCCTGCTGATGAGTTAATTATCCGAGATCTAGCCAATCATTTTTATACTTATCAAGCCTACGACCTTGCCATATCTACTTTTTTACAAGGCCGTAAGGTTATGAAAAACGACAAGCTTTTTGTCTTTGAACTGCTTAGCATTTACCGTTTTAAAAAAGACAAGAACATGCTGGTGCAGGAATATGTATCTGCGCTTGCTTCCATGCCCGAAATGCTGCAGCAAGCTGAAAGTGTACTTTCGGCAGTTTTTGAAGAGAAACCCGACTATCTTATATTGCAATCGGCTCTGCTAAAAAAAATACAAAAAGAACCAGAGGTTGAAGTATATACTAAAATGCTGATCTGGCAATACCTACAGCAACAAGAGTATGAAATGGCACTTAGGCAATTGATAGCCCAAGATAAAAGGGTTAAGGATGATGGCTTCTTTTTATTCAACACTGCATATACATTTTTAGAGAATAAAGCCTACCCTACTGCCATAAAAGCTTATGAATACATCGTGAGTAAAGGCAAAGACAAGCCGTATTTTCTGCCTGCAAAAGTGGAAATGATCAATGCAAAATATCAGTTGATTACCGCAGGGAAGTATGAAAAAACCACCATTGTTGATCTGGCTAATGCATACAATTCTATAGTGGAAGAATATGGCAAAAATGCACGCACAGTATTTGCGCTCAGGAAATGGGCAAACTTGCAGGCTTTTTATTTGAACGACCTGAGCAAAGCAGAAAAAGCGCTAGAAACAGCTTTAACAATAAATGGATTACCTGCCACCGACCTCGGGCAGATAAAACTTGATTTAGGTGATATATATATACTCACCAACCAACCATGGGAAGCATTCTTAGTTTATGAACAGGTAGCAAAGCAATTTGAAAATATGGCAATCGGCAATGAAGCTCATTACCGTTCTGCCAAGCTTTCATTTTACCAAGGTAATTTTGACTATGCGAAGTCGCAGGCTGATGTCTTAAAGGCTTCGACGTCTCAGCTTATTGCTAATGACGCCCTTAACCTGAGTCTGATGATATCAGATAACCTACAGTCCACATTAGATAGCAATGCCCTTAAAATGTATGCCGATGCAGAAATGCTCGACTTTAAGAACCAACCTGTTAAAGCGCTCCTGAAACTGGACAGCATTGGGCTAGTTTACCCCAACAATTCATTAGCTGATGACATACTTATGTTCCGCTCCAGGATTTTCATTAAAGCTGGCGAGGTGGAAAAAGCGGTCAGCACATTAAAAATACTAATAGAGAAATACAACTCTAGCGTCTGGGCAGACGATAGCTTATTTACACTAGCAGAGCTTTACGAGAAGAACCTAAAAGACCTGGCACAAGCGAAAGCTCTTTATCAGAAGCTAATCAACGACTATCCCGGTAGTATGTATGCTGCTGAAGCACGCAAGCGTTTCAGAACTTTGCGCGGCGATAATATTGGCACATAGTTATTATATTTGCACATGTTTTTATATAACGTAACCCTTATCATAGAAGATTCAGTTGCCGAAAAATGGTTCAACTGGATGCTGGAAATCCACATTCCTGAAGTGATGGAAACAGGTATGTTCGTCTCTTCTAGATTGCTTAAAGTAGTCGATTCTCCAAATGAAGGAGTAACCTACTGCGCACAATATGTTGCTGAAACCATGGACAACTATTTAACTTATCAGGAGCAATTTGCTCCAGCACTTCAGACTGATCTTAACGAGAAATTTGCCAATCAGTTTGTTGCTTTTCGCACACTAATGGAGTATGTAGACTAATTATTGCTTAATCAGGTCGTATAGCTCATCCAGTTTTGGTGAAAGTACAATCTCGATTCTGCGGTTCTTGCTTCTTGATTCTGCACTGGTATTTGGACCCAATGGTTGGAATTCACCTCTTCCTGTAGCTGTCATACGCACACTCTCTACCTTGCTTATTTCAGTTAGGTACCGAACAACAGAAGTAGACCTTAATACACTCAGATCCCAGTTGTCCTTGATCTGTCCCAGATTGTTTATCTTTTGGGAATCCGTGTGACCTTCTACTGCAATATTGATTTCTGGTTGTTGTTTCAATACATCAGCCAGTTGGCTTAACGCCTGTTTACCCTTTTCATCAATAATGATACTACCTGATGGGAATAACAACTTATCTGTTAGGGAAACATATACTTTACCATTCCTGATCTCTACTGTAAGTCCGTTTTTAGTAAACCCAAGAAGTGCTTGCTGTAACTTTTCTTTAAGCAGATTGGTAGCCTCATCACGTTTCCTTAAAACTTCTTCCACTTCTTTCAAACGCTGCTCACGTTTTTTTAGGTCTGCCGAAAGCTTGTTGATCTCGGAAGAACTATTACTACGCAACTTGGTGTAATTATTATCCATTTCTGAATATCGTCCTCTCAGATCACTCAAAGCAGCGCTCATCCCTGTAGTATCTTTTCTTAATCGTGCAATCAGTGTCTCCAGGTTTTCATTTAACAATTGTGATTCATTCCAGCCTTTGCTAAGGGAATCTTGTTTTGCCAATAAGGATTTATATTTTTTTGGAGAGAGGACTACGCATGAGCTGATGGCACTTGCCAGCATGGCCAGGAATACAAATAAAAAAATCTTTTTCATTAATTATAGTGTGTATTGGTTTAGTTTCTATTGGGCAACGGCATTTCTCAAAAATAGCACAAAAGGATAAATACTTTCAAAAGCAGTTTTCAACTTATCAACGATTTTTGGTGACAAAAGCTCTGCATCGGTTATCGGGCAAATCGCTATGAAACTCTTAAGCTTTAAAAGCTTGATCTGAGGATGATCAATATCGTATCCTTTTGGTGCATTCTTCAACGTATCTTCCTTACTCAATTCATAAAGGCTAGCGAAACCCTTTGACTCCAATATTGATGTGAATTCTGGTGCATTATAATCAATCTCTTCTCTAATTAGCTTTAGAACAGGGGCTTCCGGCATCCAAAAGCCGGCACCAAAAAAACTCTTGCCGGGTTGTATGTGCAGGTAATAATCAGGGCTCGGTATTCCCTTGGCTTTTACGCTGAATGAAATACCGTAATTATTTTTATAAGGATCTTTATTCTTGCTAAACCTGACGTCTCTGTATATTCGCATCAGGCATTTTTTGGCCGGAGTATCAATGGAGAATTCAGGATCAATGGCTGCAAGTTTAGGGATCAGTTTCTCAATAAGGCTCAGTATATCTTCCTTAACTACCTCATAACGTCCCTTGTTCGCTGCAAACCACTCCCGGTCGTTGTTTTCAGTAACATCCTTTATAAAGGAAAGTGTTTCTGCTTGTATCATATTTTATCGTAATATGCGTTGTATCGAATCGTAGGTGACAGTAAGCGTAATGAGTCTAAAAGTAACTCACTTCTAGCTCAAGCCGCTGTGTACAATGATTGCTCTTGTGCGTTGCGGGCAATTGCCATTTAATATTGCATAAAACTTAGAGATTTTCTGCATATCTAGGGGCTTTTTTCCTATATTTTATATACCACAGTGCTCCTATGCCGGAGATAAGGATATAAGGGATAACCAGAAGGTAAATGATTCCAGTATTCAAGCCCTTACCTTGTGTATTACCATTCTTTACACTTTGCTCTGCACTCACGGTACACATGGCACATTGTGCACTAGCTAAAGGCGCTACAGAACTCCGTGTCAGGATCAGAATAAAGAGAATAAAAACAAATTTTTTCATCATTCAGGTATTTGAATTAAAGAACACAAAGATAATAAAAGAGCTCATCGTATTTTATTACAATTGCAACAAAGCTGTCAATAATTCAACGCCAGAATGCCTCAAAAATTATAATAGGGAGAGATCATCAGGTATACAATTACTCCAGTAACCGCTACATATAACCAAACTGGGTATGCCCAGCGCACTATTTTTCTATGACGCTCAATCTGCATACTAAAACCTCTTAAAAAACTAATCAAAATTAAAGGAAGTACTACTACCGCAAGCACAATGTGCGTAAGCAAGATAAACCAGTAAATGTATCGCGTAACTCCTACAGTTGCGGCCTCCGTTGCAGATACAATTCCATTATGATCAATATCACCAAATTTTGTATCCTTTTCATAGAGATGAAAAATGATATAAAAAACAAGGAAAATCGAAGAAAGGACAAATGTGATTACATTGGTAACCTTATGTGCCTGTATATTCTTTTTTTTAATAAATATCAGTGAGAGGATAAGCAGAATTGAACAGGCAGCATTGATTCCACCAATTATATGCGGGAATAGATAGATAAAGGACGGTACTGGTTGTGGAGGAGGAACAACTTTTAGGGCAATTACAACCAACAAAACAAAAGCCGTTACGCCCCAGATCAGTCTTAGAAAAAATTTATCGTTTAGTGCCATAATTAAAATATTGAACGGTACTATCTGCCGTCATGTATGTTTCTTAATTCTTCTGCCATAAGAACCTTGATCTCATCGTCAAGTTTAGAGAGCGCTTCCTGGGTAGTGGCTTCATAGTAACCCCTAATTCTATGACTGGTATCTAGAAGTACAAAAAGATTGCTGTAGACAAACTTCATATTTGCTCCGGCACCACTTTGATGTGCATCTACTCCAAGCCCTTTATTGATCAAATCAAAAACCTGCGTGCTATCGCCAGTCAGCATATCCCACTTGCCTGCAACTGCAGATGACTCCATTGCATACTTGGCTATTCTTTTGGGAGTATCTCCTTGAGGGTCTATGCTGAGACTGATGAAATTTATTGATTTGTTTTTACCAAAAGTTGCATCAAAAGCCCGCATCGCTTTGTTGGCAAATGTAATTCCATAGGCATCTCCTCTGGTATTAAACAAGTTAACGATAAGGAGCTTCCCTTTATAGGTTTCGAAACTGACGGTATCATTCGCCTGGTTAACCAATTTAAAGTTGGCTACCTGATGATAAATGGTATCTGGAATTTTATTACCTCTTACGGAATGGAAGGTGGCAGCTACTTGCTTCTGCCCGAAGATATGCAAAGGCTTGTAGCGGTTCTTTCCTTTTTCCTGAAGTAAATAATATAAAAATCCTGGTACCGCTAAAATGGTGACCAGGATTAAGATCTTCTTAATGGAAGCATTATTGTTCTTCATTAAACTACTGGCATGTGTACATTTAGGTAACCACCTTCAATCATCATCAATACAATAAAGTAAGTAATGAAGATAAAAGAAAGTCCAAGCGCAAGCTGCAATCCCACTTTTTCAAACTTAAGGTGCATAAAGTAGGCTACAATATAAAAAGCTTTAAAAAGGGTTAAAACGATATATATGTAGTTACCAAAATGTTGGGTAATATGACCGCCTGGAATAGCCCAAAGTGCAATAAAGAATTCAATAACAGTAATCATCAGCAAAATGGCAAATACCTGCCAGATCTTGCCTTTTGATAAACCTGCGTGATCTTCGTGTTCGTGTCCTTCTGATAAATGTGAATGATTTTCTGACATAATAATATTTTTATAAAAACTAATAATTAAACCAAATAGAAGAATGTAAAGACAAACACCCAAACTAAATCAACAAAGTGCCAATACAAACCCACTTTTTCTACCATCAGATAATGCCCTCTTTTTTCAAAAGTCCCATTAATGGTCATGATTAAGATGATAATGTTAATAATTACCCCAGTAAATACGTGAAATCCGTGAAATCCGGTAATGGTGAAGAACAAATTCGCAAACTGCAAAGCGGATACTTCAGAAATTGGACCATGAAAAAATTGCGCTAATTCCGCTTTCTCAGGAATAGATCCCCAACCAAATCCTTCATGGAATAGGTGAGTCCACTCTATAGCCTGACATCCAAGGAACATCAACCCACCAATAATGGTAGCTATCATCCATCCGATAACTTCTTTTTTAGATCTCCTGTGCCCTGCCTCTACAGCAAGCACCATTGTAACGGAGCTCATAATTAGGATAAATGTCATGATGCCGACAAATACAAGTGGGGCACCGTGCTCTACTACTCCGGGAATTGATTGAAAAACTTTATCCGGAGCGGGCCAGGTAAACTTAGAAAAACGCTGGGCTCCGTAATAGATCAGTAACGACGAGAAAGTGAATGCATCAGAAACCAGGAAAAACCACATCATGATTTTGCCATATTCCAATGACCAAGGTGAGCGGCCTCCACTCCATGGGGTAGTTTTAACCTGATCTAACTGTGATAGTGAACTCATTTTTGTAAATAGTAATAATTTGTTAAAAATTCTAACTGTTCAAAAGTAAAAAAACATAAAGATATATCCATAATATATCTATAAAATGCCAAAAAATTGAGGCGATTTCCATGCGATAAATGCGCCGTTGCAAGGGTATCTCCTTATAAGCACCCATAAGCGCGCTAAATACAAGACAAATCCCTGCAAAAATATGCAAAATGTGAAATCCAGAAACGACATAAATTAATGAAATGGCCGCGTTGTTATTGCTAAAAAATGCACCTGTTCTCACCATGCTACCCCAGGCATCAACCTGAAGTACGCCAAATGTAATTCCTAAAAGTATGGTTATCGATAAGAATAGCTTCTGTGAAGAATAGTTGCCATTTTTAAAGGCCTTAGAGGCTAAAAAAAGAAAAGCGCTGCTCACTAGTAAAACAACCGTGCTATAAATGAAAAGTTCCGGCAATACAATACCATGCCCTTTACCCTTAGAAGCAGAAAAAACAATATAATAACTTGTCCACCCACCAAACATAATGGTAGAGGAAACTACAAACAGCCAGATAATAAATTTTTTGGCCTTAAATTGAATACCTAATTCTTCTTGTTTAATTGATTGAACCATAATTATCTACTTATAAAATCAAAAAATAACACCAATTGTACCACAGGTAAATAAAAAAACGAGCAAAACATCACTTTCCTGGCACTCGCCACGTCCAAATTCACCCACATCTTAAAGGCAAGCCATGCAAATACTACCCCCCCAATTACAGACACCGTTGAAATATAATAACCACCAAAGCCATAAAATGCAGGGAGCAAACTAACAGGGATAAGAATCAATGTACTAAGAAATGTAATGAAAGCACTCGTTTTATCCCGTTTAGTAGTTGGAAGTAATCTAAATCCTGCCTTCTTATAATCGTCATCTAGAACCCACGCAATGGCCCAGAAATGTGGGAACTGCCAAACGAATTGTATGAGGAAAAGTATAACAGCAATTTTATCTATCTTTCCGTGTGCGGCCACATAACCGATAAGCGGGGGTAATGCACCTGGAATAGCCCCTATAAATACAGCGATTGGAGATTTCCGCTTTAACGGAGTGTAAGCAAAAGCATATAGAAATATAGAGAATACAGAGAGTAATCCTGTCTCGATATTAAGTTTTCCGAGCAACCAGGTTCCAAGCATTCCCATAACAAGCCCAGAAACCAAGCCCTGTCCGGTGGTCATGTGTCCAGCAGGCATAGGCCTATCTTTTGTCCTTGTCATCAACTTATCCAGATCTACTTCAATAACTTCATTAAAGCAGTTAGCCGCGGATGTTACCAGAAACCCTCCTGCGATGAGGATGAGCCAATTTGTCCAATTTATACCGGGTACTATTCCATTCACCTCCACCTGCGATCCAATTAAAAAAGTAACAGACGCAGAAAAAACCACCAAAAAGGTTAACCTGAATTTAATGAGCTTTGAAAAATCTGCTAAAAACTGTTTCAATCTTTTTCTTAATTAATATTCTGCTGGTAAGTTGTTGTCTTGTAAACTAAAAGGTATAAATAATACTGGAGACTGAACAACGCCGTCGAAAACAATATGTGTAACGCCTGTGCATATGGAGGTAGGGCAAAGTTAGACAATATTAAGCCAGTAGCAATCTGAATCGCCAGAACAATTCCAATAGAATTGCCCACTATCAAAGCATCAGTCTTCCCATTAAACCGCTCCTTAACCGCTCTATATACCAAAACATTCAATCCCAATACTACCAAAGCCATATCCCTGTGATAAGACAAAACATTTCCGATCCTCGTTAACCAACTGCTCCTTTCGCTATAACCCAGTAGCTTTGACACCACATCCACCGCTTCTCGCACTTCTGTGCCCAATACGATCTGTATAATACTTACCACAATCGCGAAAAATATCAGCCATTTAAGCCAGCCAACATTTGCCATCACTATGGTGGGAGCACGATCCAGTTGCCTAGCAAAATTATAGGTATAAATCAATAGGGCCAAAATTACCAGGGCAAGTAGCATGTGAACTGTTACGATCCATGTCATTAGGTTAGTTGATACTACTATTGAACCAAGCCAGCCTTGAAATCCCACTACAATTAGATTAAATATACAGAGTACAATTATCCGCTTTGCACGTTTCCTATAGGTAAATGAGAAACCTGTTAATAACAACATCAGGAATCCCGTGATAGCGCCCATTAGTCTGTTAAGGTACTCTGTCCAGGTTTTTGCTACGTTGAAAACCTCAGGAATTAAGATAGACCGGTCTTGCCTAATACTATCTGCCAGGTTTACCTTACCCATCTTCTCCAGCGTTTTAGCAAACCGTTCATTCTTGACAATGCGTTCACTAACGTACTTTTCTTTATAATTCAAAGGCAATTGTGAAACCGAGGTAGGTGGCACATATTGATCAAAACACTTTGGCCAGTCGGGGCAGCCCATGCCAGAACCAGTGCTACGTACAATTCCACCAGCCAGGATCAGCAATAAGGTAACAATTATCGTAGTAAGGTTTAGCCTGATAAATCTCTGTTCAGATTTAGGAACCATGTGTTTTTATATTAAAAAAAGGGCATCTGTTGTAAGTATTTACCTACTGCAGATACCCTTTTTTGATAAGCTATATAACTAGTCTAGTTTTGCTTTTTTAGCCGCAGCTTCCTGCTCTTCCCATTCACGTTGTATACGCTCAGACTCACTATTTCCTTCAAAATCATGCGGCATATTAGAGCTCATAGTTTGTGAAAATGGAATGGTTTGAGGAATGAAATCTTCCTCGGCCCCAGGTTTACTGTAGTCGTACGGCCAACGGTAAACCGTAGGGATCTCCCCAGGCCAGTTTCCATGCAAGTGCTCAACTGGCGCAGTCCATTCTAAAGTATTCGCTTCCCAAGGATTTTGAGGAGCTCGCTTACCTTTAAATATAGAGTAAAAGAAGTTCCATAAGAATGCAACCTGAGCAAGTGCACCCATAATAGCTGACCACGTTACAAATACGTTCACAGTAAGCCATTTTTGCATAAATTCAAATTCTGTAAAGGCGTAATAACGACGAGGCACACCATCAAGACCTAAAAAGTGAAGTGGAAAAAACACAAGATAAGCTGAAATAAAAGTTAACCAAAAGTGCAAGTAACCTAATTTATTGCTCATCATTCTTCCAAACATTTTCGGAAACCAATGATAAACACCCGCAAGCATACCAAAGATAGCAGCAGATCCCATTACAAGGTGGAAGTGGGCAACCACGAAATAAGTATCATGTAAGTTGATATCTAGTGCAGCGTTACCTAAAAATATACCGGTCAAACCGCCTGAAATAAAGAATGAAACCAATCCTATAGCGAATAACATAGCCGGAGTAAACCTAATATTACCTCTCCATAATGTAGCCAAATAATTGAAGGTCTTAACAGCAGAAGGAACCGCAATGATCAATGTCGTAATCATAAATACCCCACCCAGTAAAGGATTCATACCGGTTATAAACATGTGGTGACCCCAAACAATAAACGATAAGATCGTAATGCCAATCAATGAATAAACCATTGCATGATAGCCAAAGATTGGCTTTCTTGAATTTACTGAAATGATTTCTGAAGATATGCCTAAAGCAGGCATAATTACAATATATACCTCAGGATGCCCAAGGAACCAGAATAAATGTTGCCATAAAATAGGTGATCCCCCCTCATTCGGAAGAACCTGAGTTCCCATTACGATATCAGAAAGGTAGAAACTTGTGCCGAAACTACGGTCAAATACCAATAGCACAACACCAGCTACCAATACCGGAAAAGATAAAATACCTAATGTTGCAGTAAGGAAGAACGCCCAGATGGTTAAAGGCATTTTCCAAAGATCCATACCTTTTGTACGCATATTAAGCACTGTACTTACATAATTGATACCGCCCATTAACGAAGAAGCAACAAAAAGCACCATACTAATCAGCCAAAGTGTCATACCCATCCCTGATCCCTTAATAGCCGTAGGCAAAGCAGACAAGGGAGGATAAATAGTCCATCCCGCGCTGGCAGGACCAGTTTGGATAAAGAAAGAACTCATCATAATCACACATGCTGAGAAGAAAAACCAGTAAGAAAGCATGTTAAGGAATGGTGATGCCATATCTCTTGCCCCCAGCTGTAGAGGAATTAATAAGTTACTAAAGGTTCCACTCAACCCAGCGGTAAGTACAAAGAATACCATGATAGTACCGTGTATGGTTACCAAAGCCAAGTAGAAATCAGGTTTAATCCTACCCCCAGCTGCCCACTCTCCTAGAAAAGTTTCAAGTATCGGGAAGTTTTTATCCGGCCAAGCCAGTTGGATACGAAATAAGATGGATAATCCCATCGCAATAACAGCCATGATAATACCGGTTATCAGAAACTGCTTAGCGATCATTTTGTGATCCTGACTAAAGATATACTTTGTTAAAAAAGTTTCTTTGTGATGTCCATGATCATCATGGTTATCGTGGTTATGTGTATCGTGTAATGATATAGTTGACATAATGTGCTATTCCAGTATTATTATTTTTTTTAAGTGTCATAGTAGAGTTTATTATTGTAGCACTTTGGTTATTGTATATAAATGCACAGGTAATTAAATATATACCAGGTGCATTCACT
>JANXVH010000078.1 GCA_025351765.1 Pedobacter sp. | reverse complement strand
CCACTTGGGTTAAAGTTATAGACAGGATTTTTTCATTTAATGTAAAATCGTTAACTTAGCATATTATTATCGGTAGTATTATTGGTTAATGGCCCACAATTGGTTAGAACCTTTTTTGGACTGAGCCCACCTTGAAACCACAGTGAGTCCACAGTGACCCCACGTTTTACCTATAAAAACGTAGGCTAACAATGGTTGTACTGCCTTTTACCTGTGGATTTGCTCCGAGCCATTACCGGATGATGAAACTACCAAACTACACTAATTAATGATATACAAACATGGCAATATTTGATGGCAAACACCTAAGAGGACTGATAGGTAATCTGGTCAGCAAAAAAGGAAAAAATGGAAAGACGATTGTTCAAACTGCACCTGAAGAGGTTAGGCAAACAGCCGCTTCTATTAGAGCTGCTACTATATTTGGAAATGCAAGTGCGTTAGGCCTCGCTTTGCGTAAGGAGTTAACTGATGTTAATTTTGGCTTTAATGATAGTGGCATGGTCAACAGGCTTACCACTGTAAACCGTGCTGTTTTTGAGCATTGTTTTAATCAGGATACTAAAACATACACGTTCGACGATAATAGCTTCAATAACATAAAAGGATTTGAATTCAACATAGATTCACTACTCTCAAATTATTTTTGGGAAATGCCCGTGGTTTCACAAGAGGGCGATATATTAAAGGTAGCAATTCCAATGTTTAACGTACCAGAACAAATCAAATTTCCTACAGGAACAAACTATTGCGAAATTTACATCTGTGTATGTTATGTTGTTCTCGATCAAGGCTTAACAAAAGGTAATGAGGTGCATAGTTTTTATGTAACCGATGAAAAGCAAACAATTGAAGCTAAAAATTTCAGTTTTTCAGCGCCTGACGGTTGCTTATGTGTGGTTGCTATGGGCTTAAGGTATGCCAGCCGATACGAAAACATACAAACAGTTTACAACAGCAAGAAGTTTAGTCCGGCGGCAATAGTCGGTCAGACTTTAACACCTGGTATTTTTATTGACCCTTTAGAAAGGGTAGAAAATGGCAAGCACTATGCAAAGGAATGGTCTAGAATTCAAAAACTCAAATTATAATTCCTTACTTTTGAATCTAACAAATACCGGGTCATAAATGAAACAATATTTAGATTTAATGCAGCATGTGCTAAACAAAGGTGCCCAAAAGCATGACCGAACAGGTACCGGAACCATCAGTGTTTTTGGCTATCAAATGCGCTTTAACCTGCAGGAAGGTTTTCCGATGGTAACCACAAAGAAACTGCACCTTAAATCTATTATACATGAATTGATTTGGTTCCTTAGTGGCGATACCAATATCAAATACCTTAAAGATAACGGGGTTAGGATATGGGACGAATGGGCTGATGAAAATGGAAACCTTGGTCCGGTGTATGGCTCGCAGTGGCGATCATGGCCTAAGCCCGATGGCGGACATATCGATCAGATTACCAATATCATTAACACCATCAAAAACAATCCTGATTCCAGAAGGATTATTGTTTCTGCCTGGAATGTTGCTGAAATAGAAAACATGGCACTTCCACCCTGCCACGCTTTTTTTCAGTTCTATGTGGCCAATGGAAAGCTAAGCTGTCAGTTGTATCAGCGCAGTGCAGATATTTTCTTGGGTGTTCCTTTTAACATTGCATCTTATGCGTTGCTAACCATGATGGTGGCGCAGGTATGCGGATTAGAATATGGAGATTTTGTACATACATTGGGTGATGCGCATCTTTATAACAACCACATTGATCAGGCCCGTTTGCAATTGAGTCGCGAGCCACATAAATTACCTTTAATGGACATCAATCCAGAAGTGAAGGACATTTTTGATTTTAAGTTTGAAGATTTCACACTCAGCAATTACGAGCCACATCCGCACATTAAAGGAGTAGTTGCGATATGATTGTAACTGCTGTTGTGGCCATTGCAGAGAACAATGCCATTGGAAAAGACAATGAGTTGCTTTGGTACCTGCCAAAAGATTTGAAGCATTTTAAAGAAATAACAAAAGGGCATACCATTATAATGGGGCGTAAGACCTTTGATTCTATCAAAAAGCCACTTCCCGACAGACGCAATATTGTGGTCACCAGAGCTCAAGATCTAAAGATAGCAGGCGCAGAAGTAGTCAATTCTATTGAAGGGGCATTAAAAATCGCCGAAGGGGATGGAGAAGTGTTTATTATAGGAGGTGCAGAGATCTATAAAATCGCCATGTCAAAGACCGATAAGATCTATTTGACTACCGTACATCAAAGCTTTGAAGGAGATGCTTATTTTCCTCAAATTAATATGGATTTATGGAGGGAAACCGCTTCAGAAACTCACTTACCAGACGAAAAGCACAACATCAGCTTTACGTTTTCTACGCTTGAGCGCAAATAGCTTAACGCCCATAATAAAAAATTGAATACGTGGTTTATTAATTAAAAAAATAATTAGATTTGCCGACTTGTTAAAAAAAGATATAGCTGAAATAGACTAATAATTACAAACAAAAAATGCAGGGTAAAGGTTTTATTAAATTTATGGCAATACTATTAGGTATTGTCTGTGTGTATTCTCTCTCATTCAACTTTGTTACTTCAAAGGTTGAAAATGACGCAAAAGCGTACGCCAAAGGTGATCCTCTTAAAGAGAAAGCTTATTTGGACTCTATGTCCACTGTTAAGGTTTATCCTATTTTCGGGTTTGACTATCAGTTCTGTAAAGAAAAAGAAATTAACCTTGGGCTAGACCTAAAAGGTGGTATGAACGTAACGATGGAAATATCGTTATCAGAATTGGTTAAATCTTTAGCTAATAATACTGATGATGTAAACTTTAATCAGGCGTTGTCTACCGCACAAACCCAACTAAACGCGGGCGGTAAAGACTATATCAACTTATTTGTAAATGCTTTTGAGAAGCTTTCGCCAAATGTAAAACTAGCTGATTTCTTTTCTAACCAGGACAATGCGAGTATCTTAAAGCCCGATGCTACAAATAGTGAAGTAAAAAATTACTTGTCTAAAGAAGCTACCAGCGCAATCGATCGTTCATTTATCATCATTAGAAGCCGTATTGATGGTTTCGGTGTGGTAAGTCCGAATATGCAAAAACAAGAAGGCACCAACCGTATCTTGATTGAAATGCCAGGAGTACAAGATAAAGAGCGTGTTTATAAATTGTTACAAGGCTCTGCCGAGCTTCAATTCTGGAAGGTTTACGAAAGTCAGGAAGTATATCCAATTTTCGAGAACATCAACAAAACCCTTGCTGCTACAATAAAATCTACAGATACTGTTAAAGCTGCTGGTGATACCTCTGCCGCTACAGGAAGTAAATTAGCTGGTTTAGCTAAAAATAAAAACCCTAAAGATACTGCTGGCTTAAAAACTGAAGCGCGGGCAAAGAATCCTTTGTTTGCGATATTAAATATCCCTACCTACCAAGGACAGAACGGTCAGCAACAATTGCGTCCGGGTGCTGTTGTAGGTTGGGTAGCCCAAAAAGATACTGCTAAAGTAAACGCATTCTTTAAAAGACCTGAGATTGCCGGTATTATACCTCAAAGCATGAAATTCATGTGGAGCGTTAAACCAGCTGATCTTGGTGTACCTGCGGGTGGTGGTGGTGCTAAAATATTTGAACTTTACGCAATTAAAGTAACTTCTACTGACGGAAAGCCTGATTTAGGTGGTGATGCGATAGCAGATGCCCGTGCTGATTTCCAGCAAGGTAATAAGCCCGAGGTGACCATGAGGATGACTGGTGAAGGTTCTGCTAAATGGAAAAAAATCACTGCTGAAGCTGCAGCTGATGCTAGTAATAAAAAAGCCATTGCAATTGTTCTGGACAATACAGTTTATTCTGCTCCTACTGTTCAGGACGAGATCTCTGGTGGTAACTCTTCAATTACTGGTAACTTTACCGTTAACGATACTCAAGATTTAGCAAACATCTTGAAAGCTGGTAAATTGCCTGCTCCTGCTCGTATTGCAGGTAGTTATGTGGTTGGTCCGACGTTAGGTGCACAAGCTATCCACGATGGTTTGATCTCTTTTGTGATCGCCTTTGTTGTAATCCTGATCTTTATGGCTTTATATTACCATAAAGCTGGCTGGGTTGCCAACTTTGCCTTGTTGTTAAACTTATTCTTCATCATTGGTACCCTAATTTCTTTGGGTGCGGTATTAACACTTCCTGGTATTGCAGGTATTGTACTAACCATAGGCTTATCAGTAGATGCGAACATTCTTATCTTTGAACGCATTCGAGAGGAGCTTGCGCAAGGCAAGAATACCGCGACAGCTGTTAAAGAAGGTTTCAAACATGCAATGCCTTCTATCATTGATAGTAACGTTACACTTTTCATACTAGGTGCAATTCTTTATGTGTTCGGTAGCGGACCTGTTCAAGGTTTTGCAACTACTTTATGTATTGGTATCCTTTCTTCTCTTTTTGCTGCCGTAGCAGTTTCAAGGGTAATATTTGATTCGATGTTAGAACGTAAATCTGAAATCACATTTGATAACAGCGTAACACGTAATGCATTCAAAAACGTAGCATTCAACTTTGTTGGACGCCGTAAAATATACTACATCATCTCCACTGCTATCATTATCCTTGGAGCTGTTTTCTATTTCAAGAATGGTGGATTGAACCTGGGGGTTGACTTTAAAGGAGGTAGAACTTATTTAGTTCATTTCGAGAAACCTGTAAATACAGAAGATCTAAAATCTCAGCTTAATCCTGTGTTTGGCAATGAAACGCCGGAAGTTAAAACTGCAGGTGAAGACAGCCAGGTTAAGATTACCACTACTTTCCATATTGATGATCAAAACACGACTACTGATAAACTGGTTGAAGATGCTTTGAAAAAAGGATTGAATCCAAGTGGTAATAAATATGAAATCGTTAGTTCGCAAAAAGTAACGCCAATTATCGCTAGTGACATCGTTAACGGTGCTTTCTATGCGGTATTGATCTCTTGCTTATTTATGTTTATCTATATCGTATTAAGGTTTAAAAAATGGCAATATGGTTTAGGTGCAGTTATCGCATTGTTCCATGATGTGCTTATGGTACTATCTTTTTACACGATATTAGATGGTGTAATGCCATTCTCTCTAGAGATTGGACAAGATTTCATCGCGGCTATCTTAACCGTAATGGGTTATACCATGACAGAAACAGTAGTTGTGTTTGACAGGATCCGTGAGCGTTTAAAAGAAGCTGGTAAAGAAGATCTACATGGTGAGGAGCGTAACACATTGATCAACTTTGCGTTGAACAGTACTTTAAGTCGTACCATCCTGACTTCATTAACCGTATTCTTCGTACTATTGGTGATCTTCATTTTTGGTGGAGATAGCATTCGCGGATTTATATTCGCATTGCTAATTGGTCGTATCATTGGTACTTACTCCTCACTTTGTATCTCTACTCCTATCGTTATCGACTTAGGTGGTAAAGAAACCAAATAATAAAAAGGAGATATAGAATTTTAAAAGGCATCCAAATCGGGTGCCTTTTTTTATGCGCTTCCATTTACCGGATTGCTTATATTTGATTAGAAATATGCTTTAGTTTTATGCCTAAAAATCCATTGAAATTAATAGAATGTCCAAGGGACGCCATGCAGGGTATCCATCATTTTATTGATACGGATCTTAAGGCTGAGTACATTAACCTATTACTACAGGTGGGCTTCGATACCATAGACTTTGGCAGTTTTGTTTCTGAAAAAGCAATCCCTCAATTAAAGGATACGAAAGAAGTTTTAAACAAATTGCATTTAACTGGAAGTAGGTCTAAACTGCTTGCCATTGTAGCGAATATAAGGGGTGCTGAAGCAGCTATATTGCATGAAGAGATTAGTTACCTGGGTTTTCCATTTTCCATCTCTGAAACCTTTCAACAAAGGAATACAAACTCAAGTATTGAGGAATCAATGGAAACAGTAAAACGACTGCTGGAACTTTGTGATCTTTCAGGTAAGCAGGCTGTGATCTACTTATCCATGGGGTTTGGGAATCCTTACGGCGACCAGTGGAACGAAGAAATTGTTGCGCATTGGTCGATGGAGCTTGTAAATGCCGGCGCGGGTATATTGGCACTATCTGATACAACAGGAGTAGCTACACCCGAAAAGATCAAACAAATATTGCCAGCGTTATTAAATGATTTTCCTGCTACTGAGATCGGTGTTCATTTACACAGTACACCAGATACGCGACTAGAGAAAATTCAGGCGGCCTATTTATCTGGCTGCAGGCGGTTTGACAGTGCCTTGAAAGGCTTTGGCGGCTGTCCGATGGCAGCTAATGAACTGACAGGAAATATGGCTACAGAAGATCTGATCACTTATCTGGAGAAACAAGGAGAAGTTTTAAATCTTGATATGGAAAAATGGCAGGAAGCGGCATTGTTATCGCAATCTATATTTATGTAAACAGGCTTTAATAAGGCGGCCGACTATGCTTTCTTTACCATTTTAAAATGTTGTATGCCTGCTTCTTCAAATTGATCGCCTTCGGGGGAAAAGCCAAACTTTGCATATAATCCCATAGCATCTAACTGCGCATTTAAGTAAATGTAGTGTGCATCTTCGGGTAAATCTGCCAGTGTAGCGGCAACTAATGCCTGCCCTACTCTTTTCCCTCTATATTCTTTCAAAACTGCAAATCGTTCAAGCTTATACCCGCTATCTGTTTTGCGCCAGCGGCATGCACCACAAGGTTGATGATCCATTGTTGCCAGAAAATGAGTAGACTCTTCTTCGTTCTCCCATTCCAATTCAGGCGGACAGTTTTGCTCTTCTACAAAAACAATCTTCCTGATAACAAAAGCCTGTTCAAGTTCTTCTTTTGATGTGATCTTTATAACTTTTAATGGTTCCATTGGTAATTGAATTTAGCTGAAAAATGAAGAGAATAAACCGTAACGGGTACATATCAATAAAAAAAGCGTTACAAGATAAACTCCTGTAACGCCTGTATTGTTTGTAAGAAGCTTGGATTAGATTTTATCGCTTGCGTCTTTACAGTTTAAATCCTCAAATGCTTGCTTTAAGCGGGCAACAAATTGCTCTTCGCCTTTGCGCAACCATACACGTGGATCATAATGTTTCTTGTTTGGTTTATCATCGCCATCAGGGTTACCAATTTGCGCCTGAAGATAAGCTTCATTTGCCTTATAGTAATCTAAAATACCTTCCCAGAATGCCCATTGCATATCCGTATCGATATTCATTTTGATAGCTCCGTAAGAGATAGCCTCTCTGATTTCTTCTTGTGAAGAACCTGAACCACCATGGAATACGAAGTTAATTGGTTTCTCAGCAGTTAAGCCTAGTTTCTCTTTGATATAATCTTGAGAATTTTTAAGGATTACTGGTTGTAACTTAACGTTACCTGGCTTGTATACACCGTGAACATTACCAAATGCAGCAGCAATAGTAAATTTATCACTAATTTTACTTAGTTCTTGGTAAGCGTAAGCAACTTCAGATGGTTGAGTATACAATTTAGAACTGTCTACATCGCTATTGTCAACACCATCTTCTTCACCACCTGTAACACCAAGCTCTATCTCGATAGTCATTCCCAATTTCGCCATGCGCTCAAAATACTTAGCGCAAATTTCCATGTTTTCTTCGATAGACTCTTCTGAAAGGTCTAACATATGCGAAGAGAATAATGGCTTACCAGTTTCAGCAAAGAATTGCTCCCCATGATCTAACAATCCATCTATCCAAGGCAATAATTTCTTAGCTGCATGGTCTGTGTGCAGGATAACTGCAACGCCATAATGCTCAGCCAATAAATGCACATGTTTAGCAGCAGAAACAGCACCAAGCACACATGCCTTAAGGTTATCGTTGTTTAGGGTTTTACCGGCGTAAAATTGTGCACCGCCGTTTGATAACTGAATAATTACAGGGGAATTTACCGCTTTAGCAGTTTCCATTACCGCATTAATGGTATTTGTTCCTGTTATGTTTACCGCAGGTAGTGCAAACTGGTGTTTTTTAGCCTGTTCAAATAGTTCTTGAACGGCATCTCCGTAAATTACGCCTTTATAGCCTTTTAAACTCATCTTTAATATTTTAATGTGTGCCGAAGTTATTGAAAATAATCGCTTTGCACAAGTCTGCCCGCCACTATTTTACATATTGAAGGGTGCTGATATAAACTACGTAACTGGAAACCCATAGTATTGATTTTTTTCGTTTCTTTGTACTCGCATTTTTCAGGAAATAACATGGCTTGGTTTAAGAGAGAAAAAAAAGGTATCAGTACTACTACCGAAGAAAAGAAGGAGGCTCCAGACGGTTTATGGAACAAGTGCCCAAATTGTAAAAAAGCACTCCATACTACAGATTTGCTGGAGAATAAATATGTTTGTCAGTATTGCGATTATCATTTAAGGGTTGGCAGCAAAGAATATTTTCAGGTACTATTTGACAATAACGAGTTTACAGAGTTATTCGGTAACCTAAAATCGGGCGACCCACTTCAATTTACAGACACCAAACCTTACGCTGACCGACTTGTGGAAAGCATGGCTAAAACAGGCTTAAAGGATGCTATAAGAGCTGGTCATGGTAAGATTGAGGGACAAGATTTGGTCATTGCTTGTATGGACTTTAATTTTATTGGTGGATCAATGGGTTCTGTAGTTGGTGAAAAGATTGCTCGCTCAATTGATTACGCTATAAAACATAAGATACCATTCCTGATGATCTCCAAATCTGGTGGCGCCAGGATGATGGAGGCCGCATTTTCTTTAATGCAAATGGCCAAGACTTCTGCCAAGCTAGCATTGCTAAGTCAGGCTAAAATCCCTTATATTTCTTTATTAACTGATCCTACCACTGGTGGTGTAACTGCCTCTTATGCGATGCTGGGAGATATAAATATTGCCGAGCCAGGTGCCCTAATTGGCTTTGCCGGACCCCGTGTAATTAAAGAAACTATTAAGAAAGACTTACCTAAAGGCTTCCAGACTGCTGAGTTTGTTTTGGAGCATGGTTTCCTTGATTTTATTGTTGACAGAAGGCAGATGAAACACAAACTGGCTTCGTTCCTTAATATGGTAAAGAATTAAAAACTATAGTTAGGGTACTAATGGATACGGAAGTTTGGCCTTCAGCTCAACTAAGGTAAGCTCCTGTACATCGCCGCTATCGTCATTAGGAAAGAGCAGGCAGTATAAAATGTGATGTGTTGGTGGATCTACTACGATCTTATAACAATAGTCTGGCTTTATTACACTGTGCCCGCGTTTCAACAGCTTATCGCTATAAATAGCTCCTGCAATTACAAAAACAGGCTGCTGTTGCGAGAGCGCTCTTACTTTTGTTTCCCATTGTTTCCAAATACCGCGGTTTAACTTAATGGTTTGGGGCACGCAGTTGTAATAACAAAAGGTTTCCTTGTCTAAAATACAATCGTAAGCAAAATCTTCTGCATTGGCCAAATGGCCTTTATCATACCCGGTACCGGAATAATCAGCATCTCCGGCAGTCTTTTCACCGCATTTCTTAAAGCTAAAGGCTGCTCGGTTACAATCGCCGCCGCCCTTGGATAGTGTATAAGTTACGTACAGTGGATTCTTAACCTGGTAGGAATAATAGGATTTATAGGCCGTCATCTTGATCACCTTGTCCACCTGCTGCGCTAATGCCGAGCAGTAAAAAAGGGTAAGAAGAAAGATGTTAAGAAACAGTTTGTTTGACTTCACTCCTGTAAAAATAGCAATTCGTTAACTAATAAAAAGCCCCTTTCTAATAATGAAAGGGGCCTTGTGAGGTTAAATTCTATATAAAACTAACCTTTGTGTTTATTTCTCTGTAGACAATGAGTAAGGGAAATCCGCCTCATTGGTACCTCTTCCCTTGTTTGGCGAAGCAATCATGTTGAAATCAAGCTTAGCGCCTTTTAACAATTCAGAATGACTTAACCAGTTCTGGGTGCGTATTTTTCCGTTAAACTTTAAAATATCTACATAGCGATTGGTGTCGCTGTTTTCAGGGGCATTAATGACCACTTCTTTACCATTCTCAAGGGTTAAAGTAACTTTTCTGAACAATGGAGCACCTAATACATATTGATCAGTTGCAGGAGTTACCGGATAGAAACCTAATGCAGAAAACACATACCAGGCAGAGGTTTGCCCGTTATCTTCATCTCCGCAGTAACCATCAGGTGTTGCTTTGTACATCCTGTTCATTGTTTCACGTACCCAATATTGCGTTTTCCAAGGAGCACCACCATAATTATATAAGTAAATCATGTGCTGTATAGGCTGGTTGCCATGTGCATATTGACCCATATTCGCAATTTGCATTTCGCGGATTTCGTGAATTACACCACCATAATAGCTATCATCAAATACTGGTGGCAATGAAAATACTGAATCTAATTTCTGAACAAACTTTTCTTTACCACCCATTAGTTTCGATAAGCCATCAATATCCTGGAATACCGACCATGAGTAATGCCAGCTGTTGCCTTCTGTAAATGCATCACCCCACTTAAATGGATTAAAAGGCGACTGGAATTTACCGTCTTCGTTTTTACCACGCATAAGGCCGCTAGCAGGATCAAAAAGATTCTTGTAGTTCATTGCACGTTTCTTGAAAATATCAATTTCTGATGCTGGTTTACCTAAGGCTTTACCCAATTGGTAAATGGCAAAATCATCATAAGAATATTCTAACGTTCTCGCTGCGTTTTCGTTGATCTTTACATTGTAAGGCACATAACCTAACTTGTTATAATATTGAACACCAGTACGTCCGGTTCCTTCAGGACCTTCGTTGTCAGCTCCATTTTTTAGCGCGGCCCATAAAGTCTTGATATCATAATCTCTCATTCCTTTGATGTAAGCATCCGAAACAACAGAAGCAGAGTTGTTACCTACCATGATGTTTGAATAACCAGGGCTTGACCATTCTGGAAGGAAACCACCTTCTTTAAAATCGTTAGCAAGACCTTCCTGCATTTCTTTATTAATAGATGGATACATTAAGTTTAAGAACGGGTACAATGCCCTGAAGGTATCCCAAAATCCCGTACCGGCAAACATATAGCCAGGAAGCACTTTGCCGTTGTAAGGACTCCAATGCGTGATTTTGTTATTGGCATCGATCTCATAAAGCTTGTTAGGAAAAAACAATGTGCGGTATAAACTGGAGTAGAAAGTACGCGTCTGATCTACCGTGCCGCCTTCTACACTAACCCTGCTTAATGTTTTATTCCAAACTGCCTTTGCTTTAGCTTTAGTATCGTTGAAACTATCAGCACCTACTTCTCTTTTTAAAGAGATCTCGGCCTGCTCAATACTGATAAAAGAGGAAGCAACCTTCATGGTAATCTGCTCTCCTTTTTCTGTTTTGAAACCAACAATAGCACCGGAGTGATCTGCAGTAAACTCTAACTCGCCTTTAGCAAGATCGCCACCTTTCCATCCTTCAGCTGAAGTAAAAGGCTTATCAAAATAGATTACAAAATAGTTCTTAAAATTCTCTGGTGTTTTGTGCGCATGTTTGGTACTATAGCCTACAATTTTACGCTCTGCGGGAATAATTTTGATGTATGATCCTTTATCGAAAGCATCAATAACAACGAACGACTCTTCTGCCTTAGGGAAAGTAAAGCGGAATTGTGCTGCTCTTTCGGTTGGCGTGATTTCGGTAGTGACATTGGCGTCAGCTAAATAAACACTGTAATAATATGGTTTAACAACCTCTGCTTTGTGAGAAAACCAACTGGCCCTATCATCTTGCATCCATCTCTTTTTACCTGTTACCGGCATTACAGAAAACTGACCATAGTCGTTCATCCATGGTGATGGTTGGTGGGTTTGCTTAAAACCTCTGATTTTGTCTGCATCGTAGGTATATGCCCATCCGTCTCCCATTTTACCCGTTTGTGGTGTCCAAAAGTTCATGCCCCAGGGCACTGCTATTGAAGGATAGGTATTACCATTAGAAAGTGATGAGCTACTTGCGGTTCCCATCAAAGGATTGATCCACTCCACCGGGTCTGTGATCTTACCCACAAGTTGTGCCGATGCACTAAAGGATGCAACTAAGGCTGCAACAGTTAATAATTTTTTAATCATATTGTTAGATCTCATTTTATTTATCAGCGTGCATAAAGCTCAGAAAGACCTCTGCAGGTTTATTCAAACTTGGTTAAATCTTTAAAACGTTTTAGCACAATACAAATAAAAACATTAAAAAATAAAATACGGAAATAATATAGGTTTAATTTTTTAGTGGCTTAGGCGCTTACATTTTGTTCAACGATTTGCTTTACTTTTTCTACTACAAAATCGATCTCTTCTTTTGTATTGTATTTACTAAACGAGAAACGTATTGAGGGACGATTTGGGTCTGCACCGATAGCGGTTAAAACATGTGAACCAATATTAGAACCCGACGAACATGCGCTGCCTCCTGAGGCCGAAATGCCATGAATATCCAGGTTAAACAATAACATATCTGCCATATCCATTGCCGGAAAAGACACATTTAATATCGTGTAAAGACTTTTATCAGCATCGGTTTCACCATTAAAGAAAAGATCAGGTACTTCGCTCAGCAACCTGTGTCTCATATAATCTTTTAGTTGCTGTATGGTCTGCTGATGTTCTTCCATTTCTGCATATGCAATCTCCAGTGCTTTAGCTAACCCGACTATGCCGTAAACGTTTTCGGTGCCCCCCCGCATATTGCGTTCCTGTGCACCACCAAATATCATTGGGCTGATCTTTACAGTATGATTTACAAACAAAAACCCAACGCCTTTTGGTCCGTGTAGTTTATGTGCTGCGCAAACCATAAAATGGGCTTTGAGCTTGCGTACATCATGCTTATAGTGACCCATAGTTTGTACCGTATCACAGTGATAAATGGCATTGTATGCTTCACAGATATCTCCTATGCGCTCCATATCCGTCATGGTACCCAATTCATTGTTGGCCTGCATCAAGGATACGAAGGAGCGCTCATTGTTCTTCAGCAATTCTTCCAGGTGTTCTAAATCTACATTACCCTTAGCATCAACATTTACGAAGCTGAGTTTATCGATTAAGCCGTCCTTTATTAATGTGTTTAAAGTATGCTCTACAGCATGGTGTTCTATTTTGGAGGTTATGGCGTGTTTGATGTTAAATGCAGCTATTCCGCAGCGTATAGCTGTATTATCTGCTTCTGTGCCTCCTGAAGTAAAAAAAACTTCTGCGGGAGTGGCATTTAGCAATCCTGAGACGGTTTTACGGGCTCTTTCAATAAGCGTTCTCACTTCCCTGCCCTGTGCATGTATGGAAGAAGGATTGCCATAGTAATTAGTCATGACGTCAATCATTTCAGAAATAACGCTTGCATCTATGGGTGTAGTTGCAGCATTATCCAAATAAATTCTCTTCATGCTAGTTTAACTTTAATATTTCTTTGATGTCTGATATAATTTTTTTAGCCAACCCTTCTGCAACAGTTTCACTTTCTGCTTCGCTATAAATACGTATAATAGGTTCCGTATTGGACTTACGCAAGTGCACCCATTCCTTATCAAACTCTATCTTTAGGCCGTCTATGGTACTGGTAGGTTGATTCTTGTATCTTTCCTGCACTTTTACCAACAGGGCATCAATATCCATCTCTGGGGTTAAGGTGATTTTGTTCTTGGAAATATAATACTCGGGATAGCTTTTGCGTAAAAGGGATATTTGCTTGCCAAATTTGGCCAGGTGTGTAAGGAATAAAGCAATACCAACCAGCGCATCGCGACCATAATGCAATTTGGGATAGATCACACCACCATTACCTTCACCTCCGATAATGGCATTGGTTTCCTTCATTTTATTCACTACGTTAACTTCTCCCACCGCAGCTGCATTATAAATACCTCCAGATCTTTCAGTTACATCTCTTAAAGCTCTTGTTGATGAGAGATTGGATACAGAATTTCCCGGTGTATTCTTTAATATATAATCAGCAACTGCAACCAACGTATACTCTTCGCCAAACATAGACCCGTCTTCACAAACAAAGCAAAGCCTGTCTACATCAGGGTCAACAACAATACCTAAGTCGGCATTTTTACTTTGCACCACCTTAGAAATCTCTGTTAAATTTTCAGGAAGTGGTTCAGGATTATGAGGAAATTGTCCGTTTGGTTCGCAATACAATTCATGTACAGTTTCTACCCCCAATGCTTTTAGTAATGCTGGCACAAATATGCCCCCGGTAGAGTTAACACAATCAATAGCAATCTTAAAGTTGGCTTTTCTAATGGCTTCTACATCAACAAGCGGGAGTGCTAAGATGACATCAATGTGCTTTTGAAGGTAGGTATTGTTATAGGTAACTTTTCCAAGATGATCTACTTCAGCAAAGGCGAATTCTGCCTTTTCAGCAATATCTAACAATTCTTTACCATCGGCATCACTAATAAACTCACCATCTGCATTGAGCAGTTTTAAAGCGTTCCATTGTTTTGGATTGTGACTTGCGGTTAGGATGATACCTCCGCCTGCCTGCTCTAAGGGTACAGCTATTTCCACCGTAGGTGTAGTAGATAACCCTAAATCGATAACGTCTATACCCAGACCTTGGAGGGTTCCGGTTACCAGATTGTTTACCATATCGCCAGATATCCTGGCATCTCTACCAAGAACTATTTTTCTATTATTGGTTTTGCTGATAATCCAGAAACCATACGCTGCTGTAAATTTTACAATATCGATTGGCGTTAAACCATTACCTGCAATACCGCCAATTGTTCCCCGTATACCAGAGATAGATTTAATTAAAGTCAATTCTTTCCGTTTTTTCAAAATTAGGAAAAAAACGACAATTGTGGCGATTATAACATAAGCAGGCACTAAATCGTGTCTATTGCATTACAAATACTATATTTGTCTGTATTTAAAGATATTCTAATTAAGGCTCTATGCAGCGTAAATGGTTTCAATACTGGTTCAACTCTCCTTTTTACCATATACTTTACAGTCAGCGGAATGACGAGGAGGCTGAATACCTTATAGATAACCTTTCTACCTATTTGA
>JANXVH010000095.1 GCA_025351765.1 Pedobacter sp. | reverse complement strand
GCCAAACCAAGCTCCCAAGGTAAACCAGCATGTTGTATAGAAGTTAAAGGAGAAGCTCCAGTACCACCATCAAAGCCAGAAACCAGGATAACATCAGCATGAGCCTTAGCAACACCTGCAGCAATAGTACCAACACCAGCTTTAGAAACCAATTTTACATTGATCCTTGCCGCACGATTCGCATTCTTTAAATCGAAGATCAGCTGTGCTAAATCCTCTATAGAGTAAATATCATGGTGTGGAGGTGGCGAAATCAAACCAACACCAGGCGTAGCGTGACGAACCTTAGCGATCCAATCATCTACCTTATGGCCTGGAAGCTGACCACCTTCACCAGGTTTGGCACCTTGTGCCATTTTAATTTGCAACTCATCCGCATTAGTTAAATAGTAACTGGTTACACCAAAACGGGCAGATGCAATCTGCTTAATAGCAGAGCGCATAGAATCGCCGTTAGGCAATACCTCATAGCGTAATTCATCTTCGCCACCCTCGCCAGTATTACTTCGCCCACCTATGCGGTTCATCGCAATCGCCAGGGTTGAATGTGCCTCATGAGAGATGGATCCAAAAGACATAGCACCTGTAGCAAAGCGCTTCAGGATATTTTCAATGGGTTCAACTTCGTCGATAGGTACAGCCGGGCGATTGTATTTAAATTCAAACAAACCGCGAATGGTATAAGCTTGTAAAGTTTGCTCATTTACCAGCTTAGCATATTGTTTGTAGGTGTTGTAATCATTTTTACGGGTTGCATTTTGCAACAAGTGGATCGTTTGCGGATTGAACAAATGCTGCTCACCTTTACGTTTCCATTGGTACTTACCTCCCGTTGGCAATATCGTATCCGGACGGGTAGCCGATTTAAAGATCCTGTTGTGTTTAATCAGCGTCTCCCGTGCAATCTCATCCAAGCCTAGACCACCTATTCTAGAAACGGCACCTGTAAAATATTTATCTACTACTGATTTATTAATACCCAATATCTCAAAGATTTGAGCACCATGATAAGATTGTAAAGTAGATATCCCCATTTTCGAGAAAATCTTTAACAAACCACCATTAATAGAGTAGATGTAATTGCTAATCAGCTTTTCGGCTTTAATGCCAGATTCTGCCTCAAAACCTTTTATCGTTTCTAGTGCCAGATATGGATTAATTGCAGTAGCACCAAAACCAATTAAGGTTGCAAAATGGTGTACTTCCCAAACATCACCCGCCTCAACTACAATACCTACCGCACCACGATAACCCTTTCGGATCAAGTGATGATGCACCGCAGAAACAGCCAATAAAGAAGGAATAGCAGCATGCTCAGAATCAAGAGCCCTATCAGACAATATAATTACTTGGAAACCATCTTCTACAGCATCAACAGCATAGCGGCACAAACGCTCTATCCCTTTAGCCATAGAACCAGCCATACCATCAGCACGGAAGTACGTTTGTAAAGTTTTAGACTGGAATACACCAGTATCAATACTTCTCAATTTCTCTAATTCAGTATTGGTCAATATAGGATGCTTAATGCCCACACAGTGACACTGCATGGCATTTTCCTCTAAAAGGTTACCGTTGGCACCCATAAAACCTGCAAGGCTCATTACCACCTTTTCCCTAATCGGGTCAATTGGTGGGTTGGTTACTTGTGCAAATAATTGTTTAAAATAAGAAGACAAGTGTTGTGGCTTTTGAGAAAGCACAGCCAATGGAATATCAGTCCCCATAGAACCAATGGCTTCCTTTGCTTCAACAGCCATAGGCTTAAGCAACAGATCTATATCTTCCCTGCTGTAACCAAAAACTTGCTGATAGCGAAAAATAGACTCTTCAGACAATCCGCTAAACACCACGCGTGGCTCAGGAAGCTCCTCCAGTTTAATCTGGTATTTGTTAATCCACTCGCCATAAGGCTTGCTACCACAAACTTGTTGTTTAATTTCCGTATCAGAGATGATGCGACCTTGCTCCATATCAACCACGAACATTTTACCTGGCGTTAACCGACCTTTTTCAATGATTTTGCTTTGATCCAATGCCACTGCACCAGCCTCAGAAGCCATGATAACAATATCATCAGAAGTAATTGCGTAACGCTGAGGACGTAAGCCATTACGATCTAGCGTAGCACCAATCAAATTACCATCTGTAAAAGAAACAGCCGCTGGTCCATCCCATGGCTCCATTAAAGTAGCGTGGAATTTATAGAAAGCTTGCTTTAACTCGTCCATGTCTTCATTACCGTCCCATGCTTCGGGAATCAGCATCATTAATACATGAGGCAAAGAACGTCCTGAGTGCAATAACAACTCAACAACGTTATCCAAGCAACCAGAATCAGAATTAGTCTCATCAATTACCGGAAGTAGGATATTTAATTCTTCAGGAGTAAAATAAGCCGAGGCAAACGATTTAACACTAGCACGGAACCAGTTTAAGTTACCTTGCAAAGTGTTGATCTCACCGTTGTGCGCAATATAGCGAAATGGCTGAGCTAAGCGCCAGGAAGGAAAAGTATTGGTAGCAAAACGGGAGTGGATTAAACCAAAAGCAGAAACCACACGCTTATCGCTAAGCTCTGTAAAATAGGTACGAACCTGTAAAGAAGTTAGCTGACCTTTATATACAATAGTACGGGAAGAAAAAGAAGCGATGTAAAATTCGTGGTTAATCCCCTTAACCGTGTTATTAATCGTTTTAAGTAGGTAGTTTTTGAAAACATAAAGTTTACGTTCAAAATCCGCACCAGCGGAGATATTGTTGGGGCGGGCAATAAATACCTGCTCCATTTCAGGCTCTACGGACAGAGCCATATCTCCAATACCCTCAGTATTGGTTAGCACTTTTCTAAAGCCTAAAACTTCAACGTTTAATTTCTCTGCAGCCCGGTAAATGATCTCCCTGCACTCTTCTCTTGCTCTTACATCTTTCGGTAAAAAAAGCATGCCGACACCATAATCTCCAGATTCATTTAAGCTGAAGCCAATTTTAAGGCATTCGTCGTAAAGAAATTCGTGGGGGATCTGGATCATGATACCAGCGCCATCGCCAGTATTGATTTCAGCTCCGCATGCTCCGCGGTGATCAAGATTTTCAAGAATGGTTATTGCATCGGAAATGATCTGTTGTGACTTTCTGCCTTTGATGTGGGCAACAAATCCGATACCGCATGCGTCGTGCTCAAAACGCTGGTCATATAACCCCTGGTTATCTTGGTTTGGTTCCATAAGTCTCGTTTAGTTAGTAATTCGGTATAGTGTATTAGTGACACTAAGTTATAAAAAAAAATTAACGTATTATAATATTGGCATCCTTTTTAAAAATTACATACTACTTTTTAAAAGAAGGGATACATAATTAACATATTTGTAATATAACGTATTATATATTACAAAAATGCTATTGGTGTTATTTAGAACTATTTTAGCTTAATTGGGCTTTTTACGCCACTAGACCCTTATTAATATTTCAAATTAATGCCACAATACCCACTTTGCTCCCAGCAGGATATTTAAATTTACGAAGATTAATCTAACAATCAATCACTTAACGAACAAATGTTTTCATTTACTAAAAAATTGCCCATTTAGTTTTTGTAGATTCATTTGTATTGCTACATTTGCGCTGGGCAAGTCTTTTACGATCAGCTCCTTTTGAACTCCCCCAGGTCGGGAACGAAGCAAGGGTAGAAAGTTGTAGCGATGCGATAAGAGGTGCTTGCCCATTTTTACTTTCCTAAAGTAAAAATGGTTTTCTCCAAACAGATATTACAAAAAATTCTTCATCACTTTACATTCTAATTTCTTAATTTAGCCCTATCTAATTTGCTTTGCCATGTAAATTTACAATTGGCAGGCCTATTAATAACCCCAATAATCACCAAAACTTAAATTTAAATAGCATGAAATTTTTCATTGATACCGCTAACCTAGACCAGATTAAAGAGGCTCAAGACCTTGGTATACTAGACGGAGTAACCACTAACCCAAGTTTAATGGCTAAAGAAGGCATTAGCGGCCAGGAGAAAGTAGCAGCGCATTATAAAGCGATTTGCAATATTGTAGACGATAATGTAAGCGCAGAAGTTATTGCGGTAACTTTTGATGAGATGGTTAAAGAAGGCGAGGCGCTAGCTGCTTTAGACCCTAAAATCGTTGTTAAGGTTCCAATGATCAAAGACGGTATCAAAGCAATCAAGTATTTTTCTTCTAAAGGAATTAAAACCAATTGTACACTTATTTTTAGTGCTGGGCAGGCTCTTTTAGCTGCAAAAGCAGGTGCAACGTATGTATCACCTTTTTTAGGCCGTTTAGATGACATAGGTACTGAAGGTTTAACTCTTGTTGAAGACATCCGTTTGATATTTGATAACTACGGCTACCCTACTCAAATTCTTGCAGCATCCATCCGCGGACCATTACACATCATCGCTTGTGCAAAATTAGGTGCAGATGTAATGACCGGACCATTATCAGCAATTTTGGGTCTATTAAAACACCCATTAACAGATAGCGGTTTGGCAACATTCCTTGCTGATCACAAAAAAGCAGCTGCTGCTGTAGCTTAATCATCAATAAGTTAAAAAACGCCTCACTGGTTAATTTCAGCGAGGCGTTTTTTATGATTTGCATGGGTTTCCATGTCAGCGGTATAGAAAGGTAGCTGTTATTTATTATTTTCTGTATGCTCTAAAACAGCATCCGTGTAAGTCTTCATTTCAGTACCCTGCAACACCCGTCGTATCATGTCATAGTCAATCGCCTCATCTGGCACAATTTCTATACCCTTCACTCCTGCTCCGTTAGCTGCATCCACATCACGCGGCTTATCACCAATCATAACAGACAAAGCCGGATCTATATTATAAGTTGCTATAGCATCCAATAACATACCAGACTTAGGCTTGCGACACACACAGTCGCCGTTAACCGTTGGGTGGTGCGGGCAATAATAAACATGTGTAAATACCGCACCCTGAGCTTCAAACTTCTCAAATAGCAGCTTGTGCATTTTAGCCAACTCTTCTTCAGTGTAGCGTTTTAGCGCAATACCACCTTGGTTTGTAATCACAATTAGCATATACCCCTCATCGTAAAACTTCTTTAGCGGAGGAATTTGGTATTCCAGTACCTCAAAATCTTCAAGCCTGGTAATATAATCGTATATTTCGTGATTAAGCACCCCGTCCCTATCTAAAAAAATTGCTTTGTTCATGTATTCCTTAATGTTTTACTTAAAAATTAATGATTCCCAAATATGGGGATATAATGTAGGATAGCGAAGAATTGGAAGGGAATTTAAACAAAAGAGCCTTTAAACTGTTATACAAACACTCAAAAAAAAGACCATATTATGCCATACATTAAAAAGAACTCCGAGAATGTCAAATCTGTTAATATTTACTTTGAAGACATTGGTAGAGGAAAACCAGTAGTTTTAATTCACGGTTGGCCGGTATCGCACGAGATGTGGGAATATCAGGTAAATGCTTTGGTAGAAGCTGGTTATCGTTGTATATCTTACGACAGGCGTGGATTCGGACAATCCGATAAACCATGGGACAATTATGATTATGATACCCTTGCAGACGACTTACATGAGGTATTGCTGGCATTAAACTTAACTGACGTTACTTTAGTGGGCTTCTCTATGGGTGGCGGCGAAGTAGTTAGGTATTTAGGCAGATATGGCTCTACAAGAGTTACAAAAGCTGTGTTGGTAAGTTCAGTTGTACCCCTGTTGTTAAAAACCGAAGACCATGAAGAAGGCGTACCACGTGAAATGTTTGACGAAATGGTTGCCAATTTAAATAATGACAGACCTGCATTCTTAAAAGAATTTGGAAAAGGATTTTTTAGTGAAGGTGTACTAAACAAGCCAGTAAGCGATGAGATTCAACATTGGATGTGGAACTTAGCCATTGTGGCTAGTTCGCGTGCAACTGTGCAATGTGTTCGATCTTTCTCAGAAACTGATTTTAGAAGCGACTTGAACACAATTACTATTCCGGTGATGATCATCCATGGTAATGATGATAAAATCGTACCTATTAAAGCGACCAGTGAATTAACATCACTTCAATTACCAAATGCTGCATATTACAGAATTGAGGGTGGTCCACATGGACTATTCATCACTCATAAGACCGAATTGAACCAATTATTAATCAATTTTATCGCTTAAGTATAATTAATCGGACTAAGAATCAGTGCGGTAAGCGATTTATTAGATTATAATTTGCAGATTAATTATCGTAATTCTATATTTGCACCACTTTAAAAGGAAACGCTTAAAGTAAAGTCCTAAAAGAACTTTGATTCCGTAGCTCAGCTGGTAGAGCATTACACTTTTAATGTAGTGGTCCTGGGTTCGAATCCCAGCGGGATCACAAGATTCAACATCAAAACTACACAAAACCCTGCAAATCAAATGATTGCAGGGTTTTTGTTTTTAGTGAAAACACTAAAATATGCACTAATTCCCATAAATGGTGAGCGATTTGGTGAGTAGTTTTAGAAAAGTTCACGACTCACCGAATAAGTTATAATCAGTTGTATTACAACTAGTTCAATAACTGTACCTCTTGTAAACATCATCCTGCAAAGCTAATTTTGTTTCACTAAAATCATTGAATGATGAAAACTAATTTTAGCCTGCTCTTCTACATGAAAAAGCAAAAGAACTACATCAAGGGCATTGCCCCTATCTACATCCCCATTACCGTCAATGGAAAGAGGGCAGAATCTGCAACTGGCAGGTCATGCGAACCAGACCGCTGGAATTCCAAATCGGGAAGGCCAATCGGCACCAAGGAGGATTCCAGATCACTGAACTCATTTTTAGATCAGTTGCAGGCAAGATTTGTTCCGTCACCAAGTACGGCATTTTTAAGACTTGGAAGACCCTGAAGTTCGATAATGGTTTCAAGCAGTTCTGCAGAAACAGCTGCCATTAGTACCTAGAAAAGTGTTTGATGTGGTAACGTTGAGCCACCATTGTACAGACTTTATTACTGATACGCTCTTTTGTATATTTAAGCTCGTTAACAATTTCAGTACGTTTGTACAATCGCTCCAAACGGCTTATATCTTCTGCAAACGTACTTTCGGTAGTCGCGTAAAGCGCCCTTGGGATAATCAAATCCTTATCCTCTTGAACATTCAATTGAGACGGGTTTACGTCCCAGAAAAGTTCTTTTGGAAAAATATTCGCTATGTTATCTACCCGTTTCATTTATACAAAAATAGGCATTAGAATTTAATAAAAAATGACATTAAAATAAATCGAGATGTCATACTCCCTGATTATCAAGCAAATTACTTACCATTTATTCCAAATATTATTAACTTTCCTTAGCACAATTGCCTTCTTTTCTTATATTCGTTTATTAGCATTTGCAGCTAAAACGTATATAAAAAAGGTGAGAGATTCGGTGAGTACTAAATTCAAAACCTCCCAGATATTGAATAAACGCGGAAATTTGGACTAGGTTCGAATCCCAGCAGGGATCACTTGATGGGATAGACTAGAAAAATCTAGTTCTATTCCATTTTTATTTCTACACAACTCTTTGTTTATCAATGCAATAAGCGCAATTCCAGGGTTGGTTTTCGTGGTTCGATAA
>JANXVH010000067.1 GCA_025351765.1 Pedobacter sp. | reverse complement strand
CGAGGGCATGCTGCACACTCGCAAGCGCGCCGGCAAGCTCCCAGTGGTAACTGCAATAAGGCACCTTTTGGCGTAAATATGAAGATCTCATCAGAAAAAAGGTTCATTTTAAAATCATCCAGAAAGTCCAGCGCATTTGCTTCAGGATTGCTCAGCATTTCCCTAACTTTAATAATCCACTGGTCCAGGCCATTATCATTGCTAGATTCCTTATACTTCCAGTGCGCAGCAAAGCCTTTTTCAGCGATCTCATTCATTCGTTGTGTTCGAATCTGAACTTCAACCCACTGGCCTTTTGGACCCATAACCGTAGTATGTAAAGACTCATATCCATTTCCTTTTGGCGATGATACCCAGTCCCTCAGCCTGTCTGGATTAGGTCTGTATAAGTCTGTAACAATAGAATAAGCCTTCCAGCAATCTGCCTTTTCATGTTCTGGTAAACTATCCAGGATAATGCGTATAGCAAAAAGATCATATACTTCCTCAAAAGGAATATTCTTGCTCTTCATCTTGTTCCATATAGAATGGATAGACTTGGGTCGGCCGTGAATACTCGCCACTAATCCTTGTTCGGCAAGGATATCATTAATTGGCTCTACAAAATTTTTAATAAACAAAGTGCGCTCAGCCTTTTTCTCATTGAGCTGCGTAGCAATATATTTATACGTGTCAGGCTCAAGATACTTCATTGAAAGATCTTCCAATTCCGACTTAATCGTATATAAGCCCAATCGGTGAGCCAATGGTGCGTACAGGTATATCGTTTCAGAAGCAATCTTCAACTGTTTCTGCCGGGGCATAAAATCCATGGTACGCATGTTATGCAACCTATCGGCAAGCTTAATCAATATTACCCTAACATCATCCGCAAGGGTAAGTAACATCTTTCTGAAGTTTTCTGCCTGTAGGGAGCTGTTATAATCAAATACGCCAGATATTTTGGTTAGTCCGTCAATAATCTTAGCTGTTTTCTTCCCAAACTCGCGCTCAATATCTTCCAGTGTGATGTCCGTATCTTCTACCACATCATGAAGCAGTGCACATACAATAGAGGTAGTACCCAATCCAATTTCTTCCGCGGCAATCTGTGCAACTGCAATAGGGTGGTAGATATAAGGCTCGCCAGATTTGCGGCGCATATTTTTGTGGCTTTCAAGCGCCATATCAAAAGCCTTTCTAATCTCCTTTTTATCTCCCCGTTGCATGGTTGGCTTGCAGGCGCGCAAAAGAGCCCTGTACCTTTTCAGGATCTCAAGCTTTTCTGCTTCTAAATCAATTACCAATGCATTTTTCATTTAGGCTGTTTTTGTTTTTTCAATATAATGTATTTTCTTCTTAACCGAATAGAAATTGAACAATAAAACTTCAAAAATACTGTTCTCTAGTATGGTTTTTGTGATATTTTATTTACGAAAAAAATAAAGCTATTTATTTGTAAAATAATTACATTAGATAGTCAATGAAATCTAAAATGTAAAAATAGCCGTAACTTTACGGGGGTATAAATTTATGAAATTTTATAGGTTTTTTATGCTGTCAATTGTCATTATTAGCAGCCTTTCTTTGAAAGCGCAGGTTAATGGCGTGTCTGTGCGAATGCCTGTGCTCGGTAAAAATGATACCATCCGGGTAGCGGGTACTAATGACAATGGCGAGATGATTCCATGGATACCGCTTAACGAAGTGGTTATCTACGGCTATAGGATTTTTAAAACCCCTGCAGATCAGGTTGCCTTCAACCGCTTAAAATACAATGTAATGAAGGTTATGCCTTATGCACTTTATGCTAAAAGAAGATATGAGCAACTGGAGCAGGAAGTTGCCTCAACTGAAGATAAAAAAGAGCAAAAGAAGTTTGTAAAGCAGTGCGATAAAGAAATTAAAGACATGTTTAACCGGGAAATTAAAGAACTGACCATCACACAGGGACAAATTTTAACCAAACTGATCGATAGAGAACTTGGCCGCACCACATACGATATCGTCAAAGAAACCAAAGGCGGTATTACAGCATTTTTATACCAATCGGTTGCCCGAGTAATTGGACACAACCTGAAAAGCACTTACGATCCACAGCAGGATAGGGACATTGAATCCATCATCGTCTCTTCTGGTTTTTATCAATAATACTAATGCGCGAACCCTCTAAAAGCATTCACCAGTTTAAAGTTAAATTGATCAACGGAGCTGAAAAAAGCCTTATCGAATATAAAAACAAAGTACTTCTCGTTGTAAATATTGCATCGGGATGTGGCTTTGCACCACAGCTTGCTGAATTGCAGGAACTTTATGATGAGTTTAATTCCGATCATTTCGAAGTACTTGGTTTCCCATCTAACGATTTTGGCAGGCAAGAGCCATTGGAAGGATATGCTATCGCAGATTTCTGTGTCTTAAATCACGGTGTTAAATTTCCCTTGTTCGAAAAGATCATGGTAAGAGGAGCCACGGCACATCCCCTTTATCAGTTCCTCACCAAAGTATCTACACCAAGGTGGAATTTTCATAAATACCTGGTCAACCAGAATGGAGAGGTGGTTGATTATTTTTTTCCTTTCACCAAGCCCAAATCTTCTAAAGTTAAAAAGAAGATTCAAAAATTGCTTTAATCCCCCATATGAAATTAGATATACTAGTACTTGCCGTACACCCAGATGATGCAGAATTAGGTTGTTCAGGAACAATTTTAAAGCATATTGCAGAAGGTAAAAAGGTAGGTATAATTGATTTCACCAGGGGTGAACTCGGCACCCGCGGCACTGCCGAAACCAGGGACGAAGAAGCGACTGATTCCGCTAAAATACTCGGATTGCATGTCCGCGAGAACCTAAGGTTTAAGGATGGGTTTTTTAAGAACGACGAACATCATCAGTTAGAGGTAATAAAGATGATTCGTAAATATCAGCCAGAAATAGTGCTTAGTAATGCATTAGAAGACAGGCATCCCGATCATGGCAGGGCAGGGGATTTGGCCAATGATGCCTGCTTTTATTCAGGGCTGTCAAAAGTGGAAACTGAAATGGATGGTGTGTCTCAGCAGCCATGGCGCCCAGCATTGGTGCTCCAGTATATTCAAGACAGGTATCTCAAACCAGATGTTATTATTGATATTACTCCATTTATGGATATTAAAATCAAATGCATTCAGGCTTTTAAAACCCAGTTTTACAACCCAGATCAAGAAGATGGTCCGGGTACGTATATCTCCTCACCAGAGTTTTTTGACAGTGTGATAGGCAGGGCAAGAGAAATGGGCAAATCTATTGGAGCAACCTATGCAGAAGGTTTTACCTCACGAAAACTTTTAGGTGTAAACAGCCTGTTTGATTTAAAATAAGAAAAAAAGGATAATATTTTTTTCCCGTACATTGCTCATTTTTTCAAATCTAGGGCCTGTTAAAGTAGTTAAAAAGCAAGGAGGCAGTAATTAATCCTTATACAATTTGTCTTTCATTCCCATAATACCTAACAACCCACCGGTATGTAAAGCAACTATCTTTTCTCCCGCTTTAAATGCTCCTTTTAGCAGAAGATCATCAATGGCATAAAACATTTTTGCGGTATAAACCGGATCAATCAATATACCCTCCTGGGCTATAAAGGTTTTGATGTAAGTAATCAACTTAGGAGTAGTTTTAGCATACCCACCAAAATGATAATCTGTATGGAGGTTTAATTGTTCAACAGAACCGGTATACTTAAAAATCTCATCAGTTATAAAACTTCCCGCTTTTAAAACTGGGATAACATGAAGGATCGTTTTTAAACCACGTTGCTGTATACCCTTTAACAATCCGGCTGCGGTAGTACCAGTACCAGCAGCACAAAATAAATGGTCAATATCATCAGGTAATTCATCGATAATCTCTGCACATCCGATTATCGCCTCTTTAGAAGCACCGCCTTCATCAACAAAATAAGTGCTTGGGTTTTGGTGAAAATACGTGTTATATAACAAGTATTTATTGCGATAGCTATCACGATCGGTAAATATCAACTCCATTCCAAACAGTTTGCATAGTAAAAGCATCTCATTTTCTACTGCATCCCCTCTAACAAATCCAGTACTCTTAATGCCCGATCTGGCACACGCAGCAGCAGTTGCAACTAAATGATTAGAATAAGCACCGCCGAAAGTTACAAGGTGATTTTTGTTTGTATTCTTAGCCTGAAGTAAAATGTATTTGAGTTTACGCCACTTATTACCAGATATATAGGGGTCAATTAAATCATCCCTTTTAACCAAAATTTGATTTCGGGAAGGGTGTTTGGATTTTTGCAAGGGGCTAAATACATTAGTTACCATGTAACAAATATAGATGCCTTTTTATTGAGATGGAGCGCTTATGGTTTGAAATAAATTTTCCTGATCAAGTAAGGAAAGAAATTCAGCACTATTTTCACGTTTTCAGTAAAGTTTTTCATAATTGAAATATTTTGATGTCGTAAACGGTGCAGAACAAAAAACAGGCCAATTTCTTTTTTAAAATATGTTATCTGTAAAGATTAGTTTTGCATAATGAAACCACCCGGCTCTATTTAGTTAAAATCAAGTTTTATAGTGGCGGATAACGTTATATTAACATAGGAAAAGTAAAAATTTAATGGAAAACCTAAAAGGTTACGCAGACCTGGACGATCAGGAATTGTATGAACATTTAAATATCGTGGTAGATAAAGGACAATCGTTGCTTCGCATTGATAAGTTTCTGATGCACCGTGTAGAGAACGCCTCCCGTAACCGTATACAGAATGCTATAGAGGCCGGTAATGTACTGGTTAACAAGAGTACTATAAAGGCAAGCTATAAAGTAAAACCTGCAGATGAAATTTCTGTGGTGTTCCCGCATCCCCCTCGTGATACTGAAGTTTATCCAGAAGATATTCCATTGGATATCATTTATGAAGATAAAGATCTCCTTGTAGTAAACAAGCCTGCCGGCATGGTGGTACACCCGGGTTATAATAATTATACTGGTACTTTGGTTAATGCGCTTGCCTTCCATTTTGATCAGTTGCCTCAGCTACCCGGTAATGAGGGGAGACCCGGTTTGGTACATCGTATTGATAAGGATACATCTGGTTTATTGCTCATCAGCAAAAACGAGATCACCATGACTAAACTCGCCAAGCAGTTTTTTGACCATAGCATTACCCGTAAATATGTTGCACTTGCCTGGGGTGATGTGCTTGAAAATGGGAGTGTTAGCGGATATATTGGTCGCAGTTTAAAGAACCGGATTATTATGGATGTATATGACGACGAAGAAAAAGGTAAGTGGTCTGTAACACATTATACCGTTCTTGAGCGTTTAGGCTATGTAACATTAATTAGCTGCCAGCTTGAAACTGGTCGCACACACCAAATCAGGGCACATATGCAACACATCGGACACCCCTTATTTAATGATGCCAATTATGGCGGCGATAAGATTGTTAAAGGCACTACTTTTAACAAATACAAGCAATTTGTGCAGAACACATTCAATTTAATACCCCGACAGGCGCTGCACGCACAAACTTTAGGGTTTATACACCCAACTACACAACAGTATATGGAGTTTGAAGCACCCTTACCGGCAGATTTTGATACCGCACTAAGTAAATGGAGAAATTACATCGTACAGCCCCAGTAAATGCAACAACAATACCTTATACATAACGATGAGTTTATTTCATCAGATCAACCTGTAATTAGTGCGCAAAACAGAGGTTTTAAGTATGGCGACGGTCTTTTTGAAACCATGCGCATATGCAATGGTAAGCTACAGTTTGCAGAACAGCATGCTGATAGGTTAAGAAATGGAATGAAAGCACTTAAAATGGAAGGTACAATGCTGATGGACGAGTATTTCCTGAAGCAAAAAACCACAGAACTAGCGCGTAAAAATAAACTGAAAGGCAATGCCCGGTTTCGCTTATCTGTTTACAGAGATGGCGCTGGCCTGTATACTCCAGAAAGTAATAAGACCGGGTATTTATTGGAAGCCATTGCTATAACTGACGTCGGATATGAGTTAAATAAGAAAGGCTTGATCGTTGATGTATTTGACGAGATCACTAAATCGCCAGATAAGTTGTCGAATTTCAAGACCACCAACTCTTTGATTTATGTGATGGCAGGACTTTTTAAAAAGCAGCACGGACTGGACGATGCCTTTATCCTCAATAATGCAGGTTTTCTTTGCGAAAGTATAAGCTCCAACGTCTTTGTGGTTTACAACAAAGAAATTTATACACCTGCGCTTTCAGAAGGATGTGTGGCAGGGGTAATGCGCAGCGTGATCACAGGTATTGCAAAGCAGGGTGATATCCAGTTAATTGAAGCGCAGATCAATCCTGAAGTATTAAAAGAAGCAGATGAGGTTTTCATTACTAACGCGGTAAAAGGCATACAGTGGGTGATGGGTTATGGACGTAAGCGATATTTTAATGAGGTATCAAAATTTATGAGTTCCAAGTTGAATTCTATTGTTTGATTGGCGATATTTGTCTGATTCGGTTTTCGAGTATTCTAGCTTTGTACACCACAGTTTCAATTTTTACGCTCTCACCGCTGAAATCAACTGAAGATACTGCACTTTCCTCGATTAATGCGTCATAACTATTAAGTATACTACTTCCGTCTACTATTAGACCTTTTTGTTTCCAATTTGTTATTTTTCTACGTTTATAAAACTCTTTGAGACTAATAAGGGTAACATTTGGGTTTAGGGTTACAATAGCAGCTACTAAGTTTTCTGATTTTGGGAATCTTTTAGTTGTAGCCTGAGTGCTCATCAAGTCCAAGCTTTTCACACTAGACATTGGCGCAATTAAAGCGTGAGTTATAATCTCATTCGAGGAGTCAGATTTTACGATAAAAACAGCGGTAGATTTCTCCTTCCCCCCCTGAGCAAACGACATGGCGGGAAGTAAAAATACCGAAATTAAAATTATAATTTTTGTTGTCATGATTATTTAGAATTATAGAGTGATATTTCTTTATGCTTATTTTCACTATTATTTCATACCTGTTATTTCCTTGTTTTAACTAGGTCATCAATTTCTCTGCGACAAGCAAAAATGAGGAAAATGAATATCTGAAAACGAGCTTTGAAGAGTTTTTTATTAATTTATCTATTTCAATTTTCTTCCCCGAAGTGGTTATTATTATGATTCCCTTTTTGATTTTTAAGCCCTCGTCTTCTTTCAAACCTTCGTAGTTATCCCATATGGGAGATTTTACCTGTCGCTCTTCACTAACCAAATTAACTTTTTTTACGTTTTCGCTGCTTGATGAAGCGATGTTTGAGTAAACATTTTTCCCCAAGTACACGCAGATAACTAAAAGTCCTGCTAAAATATGTAAATTAGTTTATTGCTCATCGCCAATATTATTTTATTGATGAATATAAGATTAAATGTTGACTTGATTCAATAGTCATCATAAATATTAGAAATGAGTGGCGTTTTTACTATCTTCATCTATATTGTACGAACCTTAATCAATCTTCATGAGATATTTACGTTTTATTTTTTTTGTTTTAATTACATCGTATGGTCAGCTATATGCAAGACAGGAATCTAAAATTAAAGTCAAAGCCGATACTAGTAAAATAGCAGAAATAAGAATGGATCCAAGATCGGCATTTCAAGAGTCAGTTGCTCCTGAAGATTTCTTTAAAAAGGTAGATTTCATTCCTCTCAAAAAGTCTAATAAATTTAGCATGGAGAGAGTAGATCAACTTGAAGTTACAAATGAAAATTACATTGTTCTTAACAAACGTAATTCTATAAAAAATGGAAAAATCAATTCTATAATAGCAATTTTTTCAAAATCAGGAGATTTTCAGGCGTTGATATCTGGGTTTTACGCAAACTTTTTTGCTGTAGACACGATCAATAAGAATATCATTGTGAGAGATTTTTCAAAAGTTAATAAGATGTTAATCTTTGACTTTAAAGGAACTCTTAAAAAATCTGTAGATATGCCATTTTCAGCTGAAACTTTTAATTTTTTGCCAAATGGGGAGATGGCTCTTTACCAAAACTATTCTTACCATAAAGAAAAAGGAGATATGCTCTCAGATAGAAGTGATTATCAGAATTTTAATTTGATTCTTACAAAGAACTTTAAAAGCTTGAGCAGAGGGTATTTAAAGTTTAAGCCAAATTTATCGGACTCAAATTCTTTCATATACGCCTCACCTAAGAATTTCTATAGCAGCGAATCGTTTTTTTTTCTGCAAGGGTATTCGAATACGGTATATGAACTGACTAATGACAATTTGGTAGGAACTTTCAAAATTCTATTGCCATTAGTTAATACGCTACAAGATGGATTTTTCAATCTACAAAAGGCGGAACAAGTTAAGATGCTTGGTCTTAATAAAAATGCCGTGTATGCCTTCACGGATTTTTACAAAATTAAAGACATTGTAACTTTTCGGTTGATGTATGCGGGAATTCCACATCAAACCTTCTTTTATAATCTTCACTCTGCCGCCCTTGTTGCATTGTCGCAAGTTAAAACTGACGCTTCTCCAATCGGTCTAACTTTTGGCTCTGAAATTATGGCCGCTGATCAAGAGTATTTTTTTAGCTCCGTTAGCGCTAAAACATTATTTGGTAATAAAAAGGCAATCATAAATTCTAACAATTCTTCGGCGTTGCTTAAACAATATTTAGCAAATAAAGACGAGAGTCAAAATCCAGTAATCGTTCGGATGAAAATCTTAAAATTTTGAAAATTATTTAATATTCGCTGATATTGCTAGATCGGTAAATTCTGGATAAAAATACTCATATAGGTTCCAACGACCAGAGTTGTCCATGGCCCATATATTGTTTTCTACACCTTTATTATCGGAAATAGCTAAAAATGGCTGATAAGATGGCACGAAATCATAAATTGAAGGGGTGACATTTATGACTTCTTGATTTGACAAATAAACTGGAGATAACATCAAATTATACTTGGTTTTAATATATTCAATTGCAATAAAAAAACCGCCACCTACTTTGATATTGTACTTCCTAAGATCTTTAATGACCTTTCATCTTTTATTTCTAAGTTTTTTGGGGTTAATTCATCTCCGGGTTCCCCAGAGATTTTATTTATAGTATAAACATGCACTTTAAACGTTGTTTTGTGAAAGCGTTTGGCAACTGCAATTGGGTAATCCAGAATTTGTCGATAAATTGTTAAAGAATTTAATGAAGCCGATCCATCATATAATTTAAATTTCTGCGCAATCTGTTTGTAATTAAATTCGGCCTTAGGCTTTTGCATTCCTACATGGTAGAACATCGAGCTTTGCTTCTGCTCATTCAAAGTAACATTTCTATTCTGGGCATGCAAGTTTACAGCGAGAAACAAATTAAATAAAATTAAAGACAAT
>JANXVH010000140.1 GCA_025351765.1 Pedobacter sp. | reverse complement strand
CACCGCTTTCCACCAAACCATTCCCGAGGAGGCTTATCGCTATGCAATTCCAGAAAAATATTATAGAGAAGATGGAATACGTGTTTACGGCTTTCACGGCACCAGCCACAAATATGTGAGCGCACAGGCATCCCAATTTATAAACAAACCAAATTTAAAACTTATCAGTATCCATTTAGGCAATGGCTGCAGCATTACTGCAGTTAAAGACGGAAAATCTATTGATACCAGTATGGGTTTTGGCCCATTAAGCGGTTTAGTGATGGGTACCCGGTCTGGTGATATTGATCCTTCAGTTATATTTCATTTAATGGAGCATTCCGGCTACACACTAGAACAGCTCAGCACCTTGATGAATAAACATTCGGGCTTATTGGGTGTAGGAGGCTCCAGTGACATGCGCGACATCAGAAAACTCGTTAGTGAAGGACACGCTGCCGCTTCACTTGCATTACAGCTTTATTCTTATCGGATTAAAAAATTTATTGGTGCTTATGCTGCAGTATTAAACGGGATCGATGCCATTATTTTTACCGCAGGAGTAGGAGAGAATGATATTTCAATGCGTGCCTCTGTTTGTGAAAACCTCAATTACCTGGGCATTAGCTTAGATGCTAATAAGAACAAAGAATACAAGGGAGTAATGAAGGATGTAAGTATTGATGGTTCTACAGTTAAGATCTTGATAATCCCAACTAACGAGGAATACGAAATAGCAGATCAATGTTATCAATTAATGAATCCTAATTCCTAACCCACCGGCTTTATAATACGTCAAGGAACTTCTGCTGCCGGCTATCACAGCCGGCAGTTTAAATCTAATATGTCGACTAATTAAAATATTGAAACGGACGCAATGCCTATTATTTTTAGCTGATCAGCGATGGCGGAGCGCGTTCCGGATGCCAACAAATTGTTCGGACTTAACCGACAGATTGTTATATTTGTGGCTTATAAAAAGCTCGTTTTGTTACAGGTACAAATGTAAGAAAAATAGTTGATATTTCCAAATAAAATCGCAGATTTTTTTGAATTAAAGATGTTGATTTACAGGATGTTAAATATATTTTTTGCGTCTTTAAAAGGACTGATTTAATGCCTCCTTTATCACTTGTTTTCGTGCTATTATTTGGGGCGAAATCAAACTATATTATTAAATCTTTCAAAATCACATCAGCCACATACCTGCTTTGGTACTGGTTAGGAACTGCTGCGGAACACCTTCGATACCAAGACCATACTTCTACACTAAAAGTACTTGCTTTGTGTACTAATATCGACTAAGTATGGCTTATGTATGGTTTTAGTGTAAGAGCAGACCTGTATAGCACCTACAGTGTTTCTAGGGGGTTTGGTGCAGGTAAGTAGGTACATTGTAGCACTCAGCATACCCCTTACCGCACCAAATGCCCTATTTACCTGCTCCAAACCCGCTATTAGTGCTACAGGTGAATCGTGCGCGGCATTGAAAAAGATAAAAATCTCCCCACCGGTAGGATCAATAGAAAGTTCTTTCCCAACCGTGCCACTCAAGCTGTCCATTCCACAACGGAAATCGGTAATTCCCCGGTAGATATAATAACGGTAACCGGAATTCAGGCTCAGCATTAGTCCAGCAGGCTTTCGATAAAACCAGCATCTACAGCACCATGAAACTGAATGCGGGTACCATCCACATGGATAATCTCAACTTTACAATCAGAAGATGGCTCTTTGATCGCCACCGATAGAAAACCACCTGAAGGTGTTTTTCCTTTGGAATCTCCAGAATCAAATTTGCGAACCCAATAATTGAACTTCTGAAAAGTAATCCCCTGTAGCCTGCAGAAGCCTATTTGACTTAAGCCACTCTGCTGCCAACTCTGATACTGACCAAACAATTCTTGATGCACCGTGCTCTTGTTTCTCATTTTGCTAGATTTTAATAAAGCAAAGCTACCTAATCAAGATACCCGGGGAAAGAGGGGAACGGACGAATGCTTACAATCCGTTAATAGATAAATTTCTTGTCCTTTGAAAAAAACAAGTGCTTTATATGGACGTGAAACGTCCTTGAATTTGTCTGTTATATTAATCATTGGTGTAGTTATAAAGTAGGTCACATAATTGCTCTATGGCGTTAAAATAGGCTTTTGGGTAATCGTGATTGTGTTGCTCTGACGTTTGGGGCTTGTCAAAAAATTGACAAGTAAGGGGGTGGTCAATATGGCCTGTCTCCTGCAAATCAGTTTGGATGGATTGCGACACATTTTCGCCAAGCCATGAATTATCATCGCCCCAATAAAAAGTAAGATACTGGTCAAAACACATGCGATTTTCTTCGTCTAGCATTAGCAATCCTGGCTTTAAATATCTGTAGATGCAATCTTCGCTTTGGTTTAACTGGCTTATTAGTTTAGCAACTTCCATCAGTTTTGTTTGAAACGCATTATCAGGATTGTATTGAGCAATTCTGTTTTCCAATTCTATTAGATGAACCTCTTTTGAAATTTTAGAGCGGATATTTTTACCCCACTTCTTAGCTTGCCTAAGTTCTGCCAAATTGGATTGATATTCCTCGGGGGTAAATTCATCACCCTCCCTTAGAAAGTCCCTTATCATTTCATAGATGTAATACAGCCAACTACTGTTATCAGTATAAAACTCAATACCACCACATTTACTAAACCATGTAAAAACGGACAATATTAAATTGCTGGTCTTACCGGCTTTCCTGTCTTGAAGTATTTTTACTAAAGGCTCAACTGCGATATGGTATAAAGTATAGGTTGGCGAATACTCTTTAATGGTTACAAGTGTTGCAGGATGCAACTCGTCTTGTAAAATTACCAAATCAAGGTCTTTATTGATAATTTTTAAGCGATTTGAGGCGTGTTCGTGCGCTAAGTGTATATTAAGCGGATAAACCTGATCGGTTCCATCTAAGGGGCTAAAAGCGTATAGGGATGCAAGGTAGTAGGTACCGAGCAAATCCGGCTGGCCCCTCACATTAAAAATTGGTGGCAGGCCATCGCTGTAGGGCTTACCAACTTTGCTGGCGAAATGTTTAAATGCATTATGGTGGGCGCGGCTGCTGCCGGTGGTATTGTTTTACTTACCGAAGGTGCGGGTGCCTTTTTATCTAATGTGGCAGCAAATTATTTACTCACCTGGACCTCAGGCTGGGGCCTTGCCTTGCGTGGCGGCATTGGTGCTATGGGTGCCGTACAAAGTAAGTATGTAGGTGGTGACAGTACTGGGGATGCTTTACTGCACGGTGCGCAAGGCTCGGCTTATGGTATGGAACAGGGAACGGCTCAAAGTATGGGTAATATTGCCACTGGTCAGGGTAAACCAGAAGATTACGCAGCATTGTTAGCCTGGGGAGCGCCGATAGCACCTGAAGCTAAAAAAGGGCCCGTTGATCCTGATGCTATGGCTGGCAATCCATGGGAAGGCAAACCACAAAGTGGTAAAACCGGTTTCCTGGAGAGTAAGCGAATGAGCCGTTCAGAGTTAACGGAATATAAGGAAGGCTTAAAAGATCAGGGTATCGGTTTTGAAGTTGATAAAAATGGTCATTTGCCCGATAATGTGCGTGCTGGATTTGATAATCAAAATGGCAAAGTTTATTTACGAAAAGGAGCTACTAATTACGAAGCGTTTCATGAGGCACAGCATGCTAAACAATGGAGGGAACTGGGAAAAGATGCTTATATGAAACAAAGCAGGGCTGAGCGTGACAAATATGTTTACGACCAGATTGTGAAAAACAAAGGCCAGTTTAGTGATGCCGAATTAAATCATGCCCGTAATTATATCAATAGCGAACGGTCAAAAGCGGGATTGCCCCCTGTGCTGGATGCCATGGAAGGTGGTACACCCAAAAAAGGTGAGAATGGTGATTTGTTTGAAGATCCGACTGTAGTAAAAAATGAGGCTGAAAGCGCTAAACCTGATGATGAGGTTAGCAATCAAGATAAGAAACCTACTAGGTAAGAACTTAAAGCAGAGCGGGCTGCAAGACGAAAAATAGCAAAAGATTTTTATAAAAAACATAATCCACATTTCACTGATCGACAATTAAAAGAGAAAGTAAATGGGATTGATTTTTCAAAACCAATTGAAATAGTTAAAATACCACCCGACGCTTTAGGACCAAAAGGTAATGAACTTTGCCAATATACTAAAGTTAACAGTCAGGGTAAAGAGATACCGGGAGAATATTATTCTGATAACCCGTCTAATACACCATCAGAATTAGGTGTATCTGAAAAATACAGTGTCAGAGATGAGAATTGGAATCAAACAGATGAAATAAAGACAGCTACACAAAAAAAATATATCTTCGAACAGCCAATTGAAGGATTGAAAAGCACATCTAAAAAAATCGTAGACAATTGGAGCTTAAAAAATCAAGAGGTCATGACCTCGGGTGGGGGAAGTCAAATTTATATACCTAGAAACCAATGATAATATATAAAGAAGTACAGACCAAGAAAGAGTATAGGGAATTAATGGAGGAAATCTTAATTGAGACACATGGTTTTGTCGTTAAATTTCCACAAATTACTATGTATAAAAGTATTTTCGATCAGCTATACGATATTAAAAACACAATTATAATACAGCAAAAAGAGCTTGATGAAGACGAAATAGATGAGCGATACAATTTAGGAGGAATAGTCTCCAAAAATTTCGATTCGGAAAACGAACTTTACGCACGTAAGCTGGAAGATATTTTTGGAGCAGCGTCAGAGTACTACACATTGCCTGAGAATTAATTCATTTTAAATCCAAAGGTTAATAATTAAGTAAAGACACACGGGACAATACTATTTTATATTCATTATTTAACTCAATAGCAATGATTATACAGCTTAGAATACTAATGATATATATTACATTTAATGAAATATCAATTGGTTAATTAAATACAATTGCTTTTACACGGAAATATTAAAAGCATTTCATAGATTAGTAGTTGTTATTTTAGTTCAACTAAACATTTAACCCAAACTTAAACCAAACTAAATAATATTTTTATCGGCACAGCCAGATAGTGCTGTTTTTTTGTGGCAGTTAGAAATTTTCTGGAAAGCGTTAAGGATTTCGGATACAACAAAGAGCAGATTCACATTCTTATCGGCTATGACCCATATGTCGTTGCGGTCCAATGCCTTACAGTGTTGTCGGTTTTAGAAAAACCTGCGTTTGAAACATAGCCTTTAGCAGCACTAAAAATTGAGTATAGCAAACTCACCAGCACAAGCCATCGAATTATAGAG
>JANXVH010000126.1 GCA_025351765.1 Pedobacter sp. | reverse complement strand
CATTTCAGTTTCCTGAGGTGAGTTTTTGATGAGGTATAGCAGGTCTTGTTGAGCTGTAACCATTTCAGGACTGTATATATCAAAGATGCGTTGGCCACTCCTTATTTCCTGAAAAGCATATTTAATATATAGCTTTTCTATCCGTCCCGAAAAACGAGCCGCGATATTATTAAAAGTGCGTGTATCAAAATCTAAGTAACCATCTGCAATTATTTGAGCTGCAATTGTCTTTTTTTTTGGGCTTATGGCGTTAATAGATGTGATGACGGATGAATTTACAGGCTGTAATACGGTGTTCAGACTATATTTGGTAGCGCTTACATGTGGATCCCTGCCTAATTGCTTAGGCGGTTGCTTTTGATTACAGGCGATTATAGTAAGTATAGTTACCAAACTTACCACCAAGGTGTTTCTAATAGTTTTCATTTTCTCTTTCATAAGCTACCTGTAATTGTAAGAGGTCTTGTAAGCGGTCTAAATGGCTCATTCGCGCAGTTTGCAAATCTTTGACGCCATTTAATACGGACGGCAGATCGCCCGTATTTTGTTCATAAGCTAGTAGTGCAGTTTTATAGCTGTTCTGCATAGCGGGGATAATGTTTTGGCTGTAGTTTTTAAGTTGCCTTTTCTTACTGCTAATGTCTAGCCTTAATGATGCCAATTGCCCTTCTGCCTCATTGAGTTGATTGAGCTTTTCATTTTGCAATTGCTCAACCTCGTATTTGATCCCTTTTAGATTTGCTTTATATTCCTTAGATGCCCAGGGCGCGATAGGGATGGTAACTGAAGCCATTAGAATGTACTGGTTAGGAAAGCCACCATAACTGAACATGTGTGCCGCTTGTATTCCTAAATCTGGTTTGCGTTTACTGTATTCTACCTCGGCATTCAATTGCTGCAAATGGATATTACGATCGATCAGCTTAATATCGCTGCGGTAGGTTGCTAAGAATGCTGTATCCGTTAAACTTGTTTCATAATCTCTCACTATGAGATTGGTATCCACGGAAAATACCGTCTGCTTATCCTGGTTCATTAACGTATTAAGCATCACTCCTTTTTTCCGGATTTCATTATCCAATTGCTCTCTGGTATTATCTAGTTCGAATAGATCGGCTTTTGCTTTATAAATATTGCTCAGTTTTTCTTTGCCATAAGTCAATTTAATATTGGCGTCCTTTAGCATATATTCTAATAGTTTTCGGGTATTTCCCAATAACGCAAGCTTTTTTGCAAATATTACCTGATCGTAATAGTACCCTCTGGCTTGCGCAAACAATTGATTTTTCAAATAAGACTGTTCCTGTTCAGTAACTGCAGACATGCCTTGCATATATTTTTCTTTGGCTTTCAGCTTTGCCCGGTTTGTAAACATTTGCTCCGCTTGGATCATAAATGAACCACCATTGGGGTTAACGGAATAGGGTGTTTGATAGTGGCCCGCGCTTATTTTTGGCGCATCCAAGCTTTTTGCTCCTTTAGCATATTCATTTTGAGCTCCTGCTTTTGCATTATAGGCTAGTAATGCGGAATTTGTCCGACTGATTCTGGCTAATACTGTATCTAAGGGTAGTACGGGCGACTGTGCCTTTAAAACATGAGATGCCATTAAGACTATCCCTAATAGGATGATAAATTTCGTTTTCATATTCATTATTCCTTTACCTTCAATACTTCAAGCTTTCCATGTTTTCTCAGTTCGTATTCCTTTACCATTAAAAAGATCAAAGGGGTAACTAATAAAATGTGCGTTGAAGAAGTTAATACTCCGCCGATCATCGGCAATACAATAGGCCGCATCACATCACTTCCAGTGCCCGTTGCCCACAGCACTGGTATCAAACCGAACAATGAAACACATACTGTCATCAACTTTGGCCTTAACCGTTTGATTGCACCATTCATCACATACATGCGCAGATCTTCTTTTGTTATTGTTTCTTTAGAATTGCCTTTCAATGCTACCAACTGCTGCATGGCATCGTTGAGGTAAATTACCATTACAATACCAGTTTCCACTGCGATACCAAATAGGGCGATAAAGCCCACCGCTACTGCTATGGATAGATGTACCCCAAAGAAATAAACCATATAAGCCCCCCCTATCAATGCGAATGGTATACTAATAAGGCTGAAAAACGCTTCGCGAATGGAATGAAAGGCGAAATAGAGGCAAGCAAAAATAATGATCAACACAATGGGTAAAATCATTTTTAGCGTATGTTCTGCCCGGATCAGGTTTTCATACTGGCCGCTCCATTCTATAAAGTAGCCTTTGGGTAAGGTTTTTACCATATTATTAAGCTTATCCTGTGCTTCCTGAACGGTACTACCAAGATCACGGCCGCGCACGTTAAATAGAACTGTACCACGCAACAAGGCATTCTCCGACTGAATCATAGCTGGGCCGTCGCTGATTTTGATGTTCGCTACCGATGACAGGGGTATCGGGCCATTATTGGGTGTCTGCACCAGTGTCCGTTTGATCTCTTCCAAGTTATTCCGGTAATCCTGCGCCAGTCTCAGGTTAACGCTAAATCTTCTACGTCCTTCTACAGTCGGGGTTATATTCATCCCACCTAATGAGCTTTCCACTACTTGATTTACATCGTCGGCGCTCAACCCATATCTGCCAATAGCGTCCTTGTTGATCTGTATATCCAAGTATTTTCCGCCTGTGATTGGATCGACGTACATATCCTTAACACCGGAAATCCCTTGCAGGGCTTTTTTCATTTGATTGGACAGGGCGTATATAGTATCCAGATTTTGTCCATAAATCTTTAACCCTACATCTGTACGGATACCGGTAGATAGCATATTGATCCGGTTAATAATCGGCTGCGTCCAACCATTTACCACTCCGGGTATTTGCAATTTTGCATTTAACTCATCAATAATCGCTTCTTTGCTAATTCCTTTGCGCCACTCATCTTTGGGTTTTAACAGGATAATGGTTTCAACCATACTAATCGGCGAATTGTCCGTAGCAGTATTGGCCCGCCCGGCTTTTCCCAACACATTCTTTACTTCGGGGATACTTTTGATGATCTTGTCCTGAACCTGTAATAGTTGTTTGGCTTCCGTATTAGATACATCCGGCAGCGTAACCGGCATAAATAATATAGTTCCTTCATCCAAAGGCGGCATAAATTCGCTACCGAGGCTTAACAACAACGGAATGCTAATTAGCAATGCAACAATATTTATAATAAGCGTGGTTTTACGCCAGGTGATGCACCATTTTAATATCGGACTATAAACCCTTTCCATAAAGCGATTTAAAGGATTATGCTTGTCGCTGCGTAGTTTACCTTTTACAAAAAAAGAGATCAGTACTGGAGCTAGTGTAACAGCCAAAATTGCATCAATAGCCAATATGAATGTTTTAGTCCAAGCTAGCGGCCCGAACAGTTTACCTTCTTGCCCTTCTAGTAAAAAAACCGGCAAAAAAGAAGCGACAATAATTAGCGTGGAAAAGAAAACGCCACGTCCTACCTGCTTTGAGGAGGATTCTATAATCTTAATTCTGTCTGTTGTAGTCATAATTTTTCTTTTTCTTGTGCAATCGCCAAGTTGCGGTGTGAGTTTTCTACCATTACTATCCCATTATCTACAATCACCCCTATGGCTAAAGCTATCCCTGTTAACGACATGATATTAGAGGATATCCCAAAGGCATTTAATAAAATGAAACTGGCCGCTATGGTGATGGGTATCTGTATAATAATGCTTAAAGCGCTGCGCCAACTGAAAAGGAACAGGATCACAATTATGGAAACGGTGATCATTTCTTCTATAAGTGTGTGTTTTACGGAACCTATAGCACTTTCGATTAGTTCGCTCCTATCGTATGCTATTTTGAACTTAACGCCAGGCGGTAAGCCTCTTTGGATATCTTCCATTTTATCTTTGACGGCGTGAATCACTTTGTCAGCATTCTCGCCGTAGCGCATTACAACTATACCACCAACTGCTTCACCCTCACCATTCTGATCAAAAATACCTAAACGCAAATCACCGCCCATTTGCACGGTGGCAATATCCCTTATTTTGACAGATACGGTGTTGATCGTTCCGATAGAGATATTTTCTACATCTTGTAAAGTTTTAATGTAGCCCAATCCACGAACAATATAACCAGTGCCGTTCATTTCAAACTTCCTACCACCAACATCGTTGTTGTTGCTTTTAATAGCTTTGAGCACTTGACTTAGTGGAATGTTATAGTAGTTAAGCTTGTGCGGATCTACATTGATCTGGTATTGCTTTTCAAAGCCACCAAAAGAGGCAACCTCACTTACGCCAGATACAGTTTGCAAGCCCAGTTTTATATACCAGTCCTGCAAGGCCCGCTGTTCACCTAAGTCAATCCCTTTGGCATCCAACGTATACCACAGAATATGACCTACACCGGTTCCATCCGGTCCGAGCGTTGGGGTAATACCTTCAGGCAATAAGCGCTGTGCATAATTAAGCCGTTCCAGTACTCGGCTTCTGGCCCAATACACATCTGCTTTATCATCAAAAACAATATAAATAAAACTCATTCCAAACATGGAAGTCGCACGAATCGCTTTTACTTTTGGAATACCTTGTAAATTACTTACTAAGGGGTAAGTTACTTGGTCTTCCATAATTTGTGGGCTACGACCCTGCCATTCGGTAAAGACGATTACCTGATTCTCGGACAGGTCTGGAATAGCGTCTATGGGATTTTCATGTATTGCATAGGTGCCCCAGGCAAATAGGGCAATAGCTATCATTAATACAATATACCTATTTTTTAACGACAGGGAGATCAATTGATTAATCATTTTTGTAGAATTAAAGGAATATAGCCAGCAGTAGTGCTAAATGGAATAAACCGCTAGCGTTAGGAAATAATTAACGTAATTTTAATGAAGGGCAGATCCTTCAGCACGACGGTTCGAATCAGATCCTGTAATTACAATTTAAGGTATAGATCGGAGTGTCGTGCCCACAAGGTGGGGCATGTTTGCTAAATGCGGTATAAATGAAAGTAAAGGGTTCTGCATTTAATTCAAATGGCGTAATTATGTAGGTAACAGCGGGGAACGACTTAAAAGAAAGTGATGAAGCATCTGCACCAAAATGGTTGTCTTTTACTTTAAAAGATTGTTTTGTGGTTTTGCAGCAATCGTCCCCTATAGAGGTTATTTTTTCACTTTCGTGATTTACACCAATAGTCAGGTTAGTTGTTTTCAAGATACCACAGCAATAAAAACGGCTCGCCGATACCCCGATGGCGGAGAGTAGGTAAACAACTGTTAATAAAACTATAGTGATCTTTTTCACAATACGAAGATAAGTATTTTGATGCTTATTTATTCAACAACTTCATCCTGATTCCGGCATTAATAGCAACCCCGTCCAACGGCCCATAAATATCCTTAAAGTCCGGGTTCGTTAGGCTACCCGTATATACGCTGCCCCATTTGGTTTGACGTTGGTCAGTCAGGTTTTCCGCATTTATAAAAATATCGAAGTGCTTCCACATCTTTTGTATCAGTAATCCAAATGTGGTATATCCCCTACCTGTTGTACCATCAGATAATAACTGAGGTCCAGTATAAAAGCTCTCGGCTCCAAAACGAAAGCTACCTTCGATCTCATAGGTTACATCAAAGCTCAACTGATTCTTTGGCGTTAAAGTTTGTCGCATATTTAGACCATCGAAACGTGTTCTGGTATCAATGTGGGTATAACCCAAGTAAAATACCAGTTCATCCATCACCAACTTGATATTTGTTTCAATACCTTGAGTATTTAAGTAACCTGATCCATTAATAAAACTGTTGTTTTTCAAGATTATCGGCCTGTCTACCCGTGTTGAAAAGAATAATTGGTTTATATTAATAAACGCCTCGTCGCCCAATTTACTTCTATAATTTAAATCTGCGTTTAGGCCATAAGATTTTTCGGCTTGGGTGCTACCAATATTTAACTGCTGGATATGTTGGTAGCCATCCTGCTCGCTTTCATCATTAAACAATATGGGCATTTTATAACCCAAACCACCGCCAATACGGCTACTTAAATACGGAGTTATCTTAAATAAGGCATTAATCCTCGGCAGGATGAACAAACCTGATGAGGGCCTAGCTGGTACGGGGGTATTCTTATCCAACCGCAGACCGCTTTCTAAAGAAAACCAATTATTGGCTTTATAGGTATTTTGTACAAACGCGCCTATGTTAGTTTGGTCATAGTTTAGCTTACTTTGCTGTGGCGCTGTAAAATGATCAGTGATTAGGTTGGCGCCCGCCACCCACGATGCTTTTATACCGTTACGCACGTAATTCACTTCGCTAAAGGAGGAAATCTGCTCGCCTTTGAAATTAAAGCCGGACTGGCCTAATTGACGGTCAAAATAGCCTATAGTATTTTTGAAGTTAAGTTTGCTTTCTTCATCTATTTGATGGGTAAAAGATAATTGAGTGGAAAATCGAAAAGTTTTATTTTGCTCATAATACTGATGAACATCGTCAGGTTTTCCATCAATTAATAGCATGTCACCACCCAGTCGATTCTCATAGGTGGTATTCACACCTAACCAGCCCGAATTACGTTCATCTATATAAAGGAATACTTTCGGGTTGATGGTATAACGCTTGGTTTTCGGTATAGCGCTTAATCCGATTTTAGAAGGATCATAGGCGCCGTTGTAGTTGTAAGACCCAAAGATAGTTGTACCAATATGATCCCATTTCTGACTATAATAACCGCTTAGGTCTGCGCCTTTAGTTGTCGTTCCATTTAGAAGAAAAGTCATTTCCGGTTCTTTTTCTGGAATCTTGCTAATCAAGTTAACCAGCCCTGCAATCGCTCCACCACCGTACAAAGTTGATGCAGAGCCTTTGATGAACTCTACCTGCCGTAGGCTCAGGGGGCTGATCTGCAACAGGCTAAGATTGCCAGAAAATCCCGCATATAACGGCATTCCATCCTGTAATAACTGGGTGTACCGGCTATCCAAACCTTGGATGCGAAAACTTGCATTACCACTTACTGCCGAAGTCTGTTGTACATGGATGCCAGTCGTTTCGCCAAGTAACATTTTGATATCGCCTGGACGCATGGTGCTTTTTTCGTTCAGCTCTTCTAAGGGTAATGCTTCTATACGCGTTGGGATGTCACGCAGGTTCTGGTTAGTTCGGGTTGTCTGTATTGTCACCTCGGCTAACTCACCGCTGGATGGTTCCAGGTTGACCATGATGATCTCGTTTGGATGTTGTGAAGGGAAAAGATAAACCTTTTCGCTTTTATTAAAACCGATATAGGTGATCTCGATCTCAAATTTCCCATTTGGTATATTAGGGATAGTTAACACACCGCTGGCGTCGGTTTTTACACTCGTCTTCAGATTACGGATGGAGGCGGTTGCTCCTTTCAACACCTCTTTAGTTTGGTCGTTAAATATCTTCGCAACGAAGGTATTTTGAGCCGACACCCATTGAGTGAAAAGGATCAATAGCAACAGGATGAAAATTCTTTTCATATAGATGAATATATGACACGCCAATATATTCCCTCAATACATCTTTTCATTGCCAGCAAAGATATAAAAAATGCGGTACCATGTATAACATAGTAGAATAGCCCATTTTCTAACGCTTAAATGCGGGTTTTAAATAGGCGTTCATATGCTCACGAAGCTTCATTACTTTTGGAACAGATACATTTTTGATATAGGAGCTTCCTGGATGTGATTTATAATAGCCCTGATGATAGTTTTCTGCGGCATAAATCACTTTAAAAGGCAACAACTCCGTCACAATTGGATTCCTATAATGATGACTTGCATTTACCCTTAAAATAGCTGCCTTTAGTATATTTTCTTCTTCCGGGGTACGATAAAATGCAATAGATCGATAATCTTTGCCCTCATCCGGCCCTTGTTTGTTTAACGTAGTTGGATCGTGTGCATAGAAAAAAGCCTCGGCCAGACTTGCATAACTGATAACTTTTGGATCATAATAAACTTGGACAGACTCTGCATGACCGGTATTATCTGACGAGACAGCCTCATAAGTGGGGCTTTTAACTGTCCCACCAGCATAACCGGCCACAACTTTGCTTACACCATTAAGCTCGCTTAATCCTTCAGACAAGCTCCAGAAACAACCACCCGCAAAAGTTGCTACCTTTTCATTTGCTTTAGGCACAGGCAATTTGGCAAATGCAAGATCCTGTTTAGACGTTTGTCCGTTTGCATAGGAAGTAAAAAACAATGCAGTTAACATCAATACTTTGTTGATTTTCATGATCGTCTATTTTATTTAGATGGGATAAATTTTAAAGCATAAGAATTCATGCAGTAGCGTAAGCCTGTTGGTTTAGGGCCATCATCAAAAACATGCCCCAAATGTAAACCTGTTGATGCCTCAACTACTTCATTCCTAACCATACCGCCCGAATTATCGCTAACTACCTTTATGGCTTTTTCGTCAATAGGTTTGAAGAAACTTGGCCATCCAGTACCAGATTCAAATTTGGTATCTGAACTGAACAGCGGTTTACCTGTAGCCGCACTTACGTAAACACCTTTTTTATGGTTGTTCCAATAAGGATTTTGGAATGGCGGTTCTGTTCCGCTGTTTACCATAATTTCATAAGTATTATTCGAAAGTGCTTTTTTCCAATAATCTTTAGATTTTGCCATTGGATATTTTGACTCCTTTTTTTGTTCAGCCATTTTGGAACCTTTATTGGCTGTATTATTTTGGCTGCAAGCATTTAATGCCAATGCCATAAATGGTATTATTAATAATCTTAATTTGCTCATAACCGTTTAGTCGTTAAATAATATAAAACCTTACAATAATAATTCAGAAAAACCAGCGCGTTTTATTGTATCATTATTTACGCATAAATCAAGTCATTAGTTTCAGTTTACTCAATTAAATAACAGATTATAAGTTTATTAAGAAACCACCTATTCTGCTTGGAGCACACAAAAAGTACCTGATTATTGTAGAAATATGGGCTAAGTATGGTTCCAGCATGGGCCACTCATTTCTTGGTTAGCCTACAAAATTCCTCATTTAGACTACATTGTCCGTTGCTCGGAAACAGATCTTTGTGGTGTTGATAATTTAAAACATAAGATCATGTCAAAACAAAATGAAACTTCAGCTGCCGTAGCAAAATCAGCCAACGGCGCAACCAATAAAGTTTGGTTTATTACTGGTGCATCCCGTGGATTCGGCAGCGTTTGGGCTGAGGCCGCACTTAAGCGTGGCGATAAGGTTGTCGCTACAGCTCGTAAACTGGAAAGCATATCCGGTTTAAAGGAAAAGTATGGTGATAATGTGCTCACTTTGGAGCTGGATGTGACCAATTTGGAACAGGTTAAAACAACGGTTGAGCAGGCTCATGCACATTTTGGCCGATTAGACATCGTACTAAATAATGCAGGTTATTCTCTTGTTGGTACTGTTGAGGAAGCCAATGCTGAAGACATTCGCGCACTTTATGAAACAAATGTAATTGGTCCCGTTGCCGTTATTCAGGCAGCCCTACCCCTACTTAGAAAACAAGGAGGAGGTCATATTTTAGGTACGTCAAGCAGCCTTGGTCATGTAACCCTTCCCGTTATCGGCTATTACTGTTCTTCTAAATGGGCTTTTGAGGCAATTCACGAAAGTTTAGCTGCAGAGGTTAAGGCTTTTGGCATTAAAGTGACCATTATAGAACCGGGCGCTTATGCCACAGAATTTGGTAGTCAGGAATCGTTAAAATTTGCTGCCGGACTGGATATTTACACAGATTTTAAGGCCCAATTTGTAGACAGTTTAAAAACTATGGAGAGAGGTGATCCTAACGCAACTCCTGATGCAATATTCAGTATAGTAGATTCAGACAATCCACCATTAAGGTTCTTTTTAGGCAGCCATTGTTTGCCTTCGGTACGTACTGCTTACAACGAAAGAATAGCGATTTGGGAAGAGTGGGAAGCCGTATCTAACGCTGCGCAGGGCGAATCAAAGTAATTCTGCAAAAGGAATAATATTGATAAACGAATAAAGATATCGGATATTTAAACTCTTATCGATTATCTTTCCATAAATCCCTAAATATGAAACAAGAAGAACCTGGGCCATATAAGTTTGATTCGCTAACAGCCGCTCATCTTTCCATGGGTTTACCAAGGCCTAAACATCCTTTAATAGGTCTTATCAATGGTGCTATCGATCCAGTTGGACCAGGTGCCATGCTTAAAAGCCATATTCTCAGCTTTTATAAGATATCTTATAAGCCAAAACTAAGTGGTAAGTTAAAATACGGCCAGAGTTATTATGATTTTGATGAGGGCGGCTTATTATTTGCTTCACCAGGGCAATTAATTGGCAGTAATGATAATGATGGTAGCGTTTGTTCAGAATACACCTTACTTATCCATCCAGATTTTTTTTCTGGTTATTCCTTGGCTAAGAAAATTAAGCAATATGGGTTCTTTTTTTATTCGGCAAATGAAACTTTGCATCTTTCAGATGAAGAAAAGGCCACCATATTTTCTATTTTTAGGTTAATTGAATCCGAGTTGAACAGCAGGATAGATGATTTTAGTCAGGATGTAGTCATTGCCCAGATTGACTTATTGCTCAATTATGCAAACCGGTTTTACAAACGCCAGTTCATTACCAGAAAGGCGGTAAGCAACGATTTATTAGTAAAGCTGGAGGAACTTTTAGATGGATATTTTGTGGAACAAAAGTCATTAAGCAAGGGAATTCCCACTGTTCATTACCTTTCGGATCAACTGAATATATCACCCAGTTATTTAAGTGATATGCTTCGGTCTTTAACCGGGCAAAATGCGCAACAGCATATACACAACAAGCTTATTGAAAGAGCAAAAGAAAGGTTATCTACAACTAGCTTATCTGTTGGCGAAGTTGCTTATGAGTTGGGATTTGAGCATCCGCAGTCTTTTAGTAAATTGTTCAAAACAAAAACTAACCTGTCTCCATTGGAATTTAGGAGGTCTTTTAATTAGAAAATAGCACCGCTCAGCTACTTTTATCATGAACTTGCGAAGTTTTGTATTCCGGCGGACTGATACTGTAACCTTCCTAAAGACCTAGCGGAACTATATTAGAGATAGTAGTATGAGGTTTTATCGAAAAGAGATGCTCGTAAAACCCAGTATTAACAGGCAAGAAGATAGTTTGACTGTTTTAATAACTATGTAGTTATTAAAACAGTCTTTTTATTAAATCTTACTACTTGTTTTTCGTCCATACGATCTATAACAAGTCTATATTGAGTAGGTTGTTCTTCCTTTTCTAGCAATACGCCGAGGTTAACAATTCTTGCCCCGATTGGAATTTCAGAAATAGGATAGCGCTTTAATTTTGAAAGATCGCTTGGTAGTCTCATATAAAAGAATTTTGGTTGCGTTAAATTATTTGTAATTTCACTTATTCCAAAGATAGCAAAAAGTGCAGGTTAATTCATTCAAATTCGTATTTCCGTAGCTTCCTTAAGCTCATAATTTTTATATTTGTTAGCTTATATTTGAGCCTTGATCATCAAGTTCTAATTTTTATTAATATAGTTCAAATTAAGGATGAAAAAAAATACCAGTTGCGATCTTCAAACATGCTTTATGTGCAAACTTTCACTTAAGGAATGGCATCCTGCAATTGCTAGCAATAAGCAGAATTTTATTGCCAAAAAGGGAGAGGTTATTATAAAAGAGGGAGATCCGGTAAGTGGCGTTTATTTTGTAACATCGGGCAATGTTAAAGTTCACAAGCAATGGGGAGAAAAGGAACTTATTCTACGTTTCGCTAACAAAGGGGCTATTTTTGGCCATCGGGGAATTACAAGTACGACGTCCTTGTATCCAATATCAGCAACTGCTTTGGAAACCACCAGCCTCTGCTTTGTGGATATAGAATTCTTTAAAACTACTGTTAAGGTAAACCAGGAATTTGCTTATGCCCTATTGATGTTCTATGCTGACGAGCTTCATGCTTCGGAAAAGAAAATGAGAAATTTGGCATTGATGTCTGTTAAGGGTCGACTGGCAGTGGCCATTTTAGGACTTAAAAATCAGTTTGGACTTAATGAAGCTGGTTATTTGAATCTTGCTTTGAGCAGACAGGATCTTGCAGCTTTCACAGGGGCTACTTATGAAACAGTATTTAGAACGATGAATGAGCTACTTCTTGATAAGCTTATAATAGTACAAGATAAGGCGATTGGAATTCTTGATGAAGGTGGGCTTATTAATTTGAGTAATAAATAATATGCTTGGTATTGTATTATGTGGTGGACAAAGCCTGCGAATGGGTAGTGACAAGGGAATGCTGAGTCATCAGAATAAACTTTGGGCAAATGTAGCATCAGATAAACTTACCGAATTTAATATTCCTGTAAAATTTTCTGTCAACCCCACTCAGAAAGAGCTATATGCTGGTTATTTTAGTGATGAAAGGCTAGTTATAGATCATCCATCACTAGACATAAAAGGTCCTTTATTAGGCTTATTATCAGCTCATATATCCGAACCATTCGCTGATTTATTGACACTAGCTTGCGATATGTTGTTAATGGAAATCAGATTATTGGAAGTGCTTATAAATACATTTAATGCATCGCCTTCTTTTGAAGCTTACATTTTTACAAAAGATGGTCAACAAGAACCTTTATGCGGAATATATACAAGAAAGGGTTTGGAGAAAATCCTACATATCATGCAAACAAAGGGACTAGCGAAACACAGCATGAAATTTATACTCGAAAATATGAATGTTAAAGAAATTGAAGTTAACGAAGCAGATTACCATTTGTTCAAGAACTTTAACGCTCATGCTGAAATAAATGGTTTATAAAAGGTGTAACGAAGCCTGATTAATTTTCATAAAATTAGACTTATCGTTTTCACAAACGGAACAGCAGAAGGTTTCTTCCAAATTTTTAAATAAAGTGCCTGGCTCAATACCTTGCGCAGGTTCTCCAAGAGATTCATTATAAACAGTAAAGCAACTTTTGCACTGATAAACGAAACTATTGGATGGTTCAGCACTTTCCTGCTTAGGCAACCATTGGTTTTGTTTTTTAGTTTCAAGATTGCTTATTCTGTGTTTATGAAACTTATAAATCGCACGACTTAATTGCTCCGGCAGTAAAGAGAGTGGATTATTCTTGCTGTAAATTTCGCCGGTTCTTTCGTTAGGATTAAAATTTCTGGCACACAATATATCGTAAACTGGTAGCATTCTAAACCAATACAGGTTAAGCAAATAATGTTTACGAATGAGGATATTACTGAAAACCTCACTTTTTCTCCGGGTCTTAATTCCAAAACAAATACCGAAGGTTCTTGTGTCATCAATACTAAGGTGCTTTACCAGAAATGTTTTCAAAGCCAACCCGTCTGTACAGTTGTCTTCAACTTGAAAGTTCAACTCGTTTGCAGCGTGTCGCATATTTAGTCCAAACTCTTCCAGTAATACATTCCATTTTTTTTTGTCTACTTCATCTATTGCTTTCACAATAATAGTTTTCCATGAGGTACAGCAAAGCTGTCCAAGTTTCGTATCTAAACAGAGTTGACACAACCTCTTTAAAAATGCAACGCTAAATAATTCATCTCTCCGATAAACTCCCAACCAATATTTATTGTTATTGTACTTATTTAAACCCTCGTAATAGGGCAAATTAAAAGAAGATAGGGACACATCGTTTTCTGCCACTTTTAAAACTAGATTTTCTGTTTCTAGCAGATTAAATAGGTCTTCGCCCTGTGCCTGCTCGTTACCAATGAACTGCATTTTATCACTAAGTATGATACGTTCCAATTCCTTAGTCACTTTAGCAATATGATTAGTATAGCAAAGCTGTTTCCATTCGCACGTTACATTAGTTTTTGGAAACCTTACAATTAAATGCCAATAGTGTTCAGCCTGTGAGGACGCTACCCAGTTGATATTACCAGTAAGCATGGGCGTAAAGCTTTGATCACTGTCGCAAATGTTTACTTTAATCCGAGGCTTAAAATCTATGTAGTCCAGTATGTCTTTATAAACCCCTTCTGTTAGCCAGCTTTTACGCGCAAATATTTCTTCGGCCGGATAAGAACTAATAATATTCGGATAATTATCGGCTCCGACTTCATATGCTACACCCAATTTATCTAGTTCTATTTTTAATATACCAATATTGTAGTTAGCTGCATCTATCAACAACTGCTGCCGAAGCCCGAAACGAACAAATTGAGTCTTCACCTTTGCGGCAGCTAATAGAATATCGTATAGCGTGCCCGGTGAAATGATTCCCCCAGGAAAATTAATGGTGATGGTTTGATCCATTTTGTAATTTTATTAGGCCAAATTCTGCTGCTGCAACTGGAAAATTTTTATTCTCGTGACCAGGTCTGCATAATTTTAAAAGTGTAAATCTCTGAATATCGGTTAAACTTTGCCATTGCGCCAGATTAATACTCATTTTTAATTCGGCAGATTTCTCACTTAATAATTGCGGAATATGAATCAAGTTTGCCCAATCAGGGTGGTTTTCTACTTTCAGCTCAGTTCCTGGCTTTCCTGTATGTCCTGCAATGAGGTTCTGCAGATATTCACGATAAATACAGATTTGAACTTTTGTAGTTACCGGAAGTAGTGCTAATTCAATTCTTTCGTCGCAATAGAAGCGTGACCATTCTGCAAGCTTTAGCTTAATACCTGCAATATCCATTTTAAACCGAACTATCATTGGTATACATCTAACGTTTTCTTCTATGAAATCTTCTTCGAACTTAAAATATTCAATACCCTTTAGGTCTTTAAATTCTGAAGGTGTAAGTTTTATATTAATCATGATGATATACTTTGTTAATTACATTGCCACTTCAAGCGCAATTTCCACTTTCATAACATTTATAAAGGTATCAAGAATCGCTTTAACTTCTGGTCTGCAGCTTCCACACCCCATACCTGCCCCAGTTAACTGACAAAGCTGCAAATGATCCTTACATCCTTCCTTTATTTTATTAATGATATTTCCCTCCCCTACATTATTACAACTACAAACTGTCTTACCAATTAGAGGTTCGGTTGCTTTTCCGCTACGCAATAGCTGAAGCCGCTTTTCGCTCAACTCCATTTTGTTCTCAATCAAGCTTCTGAATTCTAAAAACTCTGTTTTATCGCCAATAAGTATTGCGCCAACTAATCTGTCGTTATGTACAATACATTTTTTATAGTAGCGCTTGGCCCGGTCTATAAAAACGATTTCCTCGTATGTTGGATCATTTGCAGGTGTTTCTGCCAACCCTAAAGAACAAAGTGCTAAACTGTGCATTTTCAAAATATTCATCAACAAACTACCTTGATAAAATTTAGCAATATCACCGCATATAAACCTGGCAACGGTTTCTGCCTGCTGTTCAGCTGCCGCTGTAATTCCGTACATCTGACCATTAAATTCTGCAATTTCTCCAATGGCATAAACATCTTTTTCACTCGTCCTCAGGTAATCATCTACCACCACTCCTCTCTTGCAATTTATTCCAGCAAATTTTATTAATTCTATATTAGGAACAGTACCTATTGCAATGACTAATGTTTCGCAACTAATTAGCGTACCACTCTTTAATCTTATTCCCGACAAATCTTTATCACCCATTACCCTATCTACTTCATCATTGTAGAAAATTTCAATACCCTTACTAATCAATTCTTCATGTAGTAATTGGCTTCCAAGCGAATCCAATTGACGTCCCATTAATCTGGAAATCCGCTGAATTATAACCACTTTGACACCTTTTTCTGTAAGGGCAGAAGCAAGTTCTATACCCAATAGACCACCACCAACTATCGCCACTTTTCCATTTGCAATTACCGTATGCTTTTTAAAATTATCTGCATCGTTACGGCTACGCATCGTAAATATACCTTTTAAATCTGGCAGGTCTTTAAGCATAAATGCCCTGCTTCCTGTAGCCAGAACAAGTATATCGTATTGATGAATATTACCATTGCTGTCTACAACGGTCTTGTCAGTTTTATTAATCTTATCTATCCCGGTTCCACGATGTAATTTAATACGATATTCCGTTTCTTCGTCATCGCTCATTTTAATAAGGCTATCCCAGGGTAAAGTGCCAATGATATAATCTGGAAGCAATACGCGGTTATAAAATGGATAGGACTCCTTGCTAAATATTTCTATTTCATCTTCGCTATTTAGCGACCTGAAGCTTTTAACGAAACCGCAGGCGCCTGCACCAGCCCCGATAACAATAATTTTTTGCCTGCTCTTTTTGTACAATTTTACTTCTACCGCACTAAACTTAAAATCTGGCTCTTTGCTAAGTGGGTCGATCAAATTATTGGTTAAGTTATTTACACGGTTTAGATCACTTTTAAAAATTTTACCCCAATGCATGGGCATAAAAACGACACCAATTTTTATATCTTCTGATAATTTTGCCTTTACTCTTACATTTCCCCGCAGATTTAATACTTCAACAAGATCATCATTTTTAATATTCCTGAAGTCCGCATCATAAGGATTAATCTCCAAATATGATTCGCTGATATGCTGATTCAACTTATTTACCTTACCAGTCTTACTTCTGGTATGCCATTGGTCTCTAATTCTGCCGGTTGTTAAAATAAGTGGATGTTCCGGCGTTAAAGATTCAGACTGGTTTTCTGGATTAAAAGACAAAATATTCGCTTTTCTATCTTCGGTGTAAAACTGTTGATCAGTAAATAACCTTGCCGTTCCAAATCCTGTATCACCTTTAGGATACGGCCACTGAACAGCTTTTTTTTCTTTAAGGATTTTATAGTTCAACCCACTTATATCAATATTAGTCCCCGCCGTAAGTGCGGCGTGTTCGTCATAAATTTCAGAGGCATCTTTGAAATCAAAGCCTGGATATCCCATTTTTTTCGCAAAACGGCAAATGATATCAGCATCGGCGAGTGCCTCTCCAGGTGCATCAATTATTTTATTAAGGTGGCTAATGTATCGACCGGCATTGGTCATTGTTCCTTCTTTTTCTGCCCAGGCAGCAGCTGGCAAAACAACATCTGCATAACTTAGCGTTTCCAGTTTATTACTAATGTCCTGAACAACAACAAACTTTGCCTTTTTCAAACCAGCTTCGGCGGTTCTAACATCTGGCAAGCTAATCAGTGGATTGGTACATAAAATCCAGATTGCCTTAAGTTTTCCAGTATTCAGTTCGTCAAACATTTCTGTAGCAGTTAAGCCTGGTTTGGACTGAATGCTTCCTAAAGGTATATTCCAAAACTGCTCTACTTCATTTCTATGAAGTTCATTTTTCAAATTACGATGAGCAGGTAATAAATTACTCAATCCGCCAACCTCCCTGCCACCCATGGCATTTGGCTGCCCGGTAAGCGAAAATGGACCACTTCCAGGTTTTCCAATTTGCCCTGTAATTAGGTTTAGGTTAATTAAAGACAGGTTTTTATTTGTACCAATTACACTTTGGTTGAGCCCCATTGTCCACATGGTGATAAAACCTTTGGCATTACCTATGTAAGAAGCTGCTAGCAAAATATAAGCTTCGTCTACACCGCAAATTAAAGCAGCTTCGGCTAATGATGTAGCGAACACTTTTGAACGATATTCCTCGAACCCATTAGTGTTTTGGTTAATGAAATTTTGATCAATATTTCCAAGCTCAATTAAACATCTTCCAATAGCGTGATGGAGGGTAATATCAGTTCCTGGATTGAGCTGCAAATGCACATCTGCGAGCGCGCAGGTTTGTGTCCTTCGTGGATCGCTAACTATTATTTTGAGGTTAGGATTATTCTGCTTTGCAGCTTCTACACGACGCCATAAAATAGGATGACACCATGCTGGATTTGCACCCGCAACAAAAATACAATCAGCATTTTCGATATCATCATAACTAATTGGAACGGCATCCTCTCCTAAGCTCATTTTGTAACCTACAACTGCACTGCTCATGCATAAACGACTATTGGTATCTATGTTATTGCTACCAATAAATCCCTTAACCAGTTTATTAACAACATAGTATTCTTCCGTTAAACATTGACCGCTTGCATAAAATGCTACACTATCAGGTCCATGTTTATTAATCAAAGCCTTAAAAACTGCAGCGGTTCTTTCCAGAGCAGTATCCCAACTTACTCTTTGAAGCGGCATACTTTTATTATAACGCATTTGAGGGTAAAGTAGCCTATCGTCTTTATCATTTGCAGTATAATGCAAGTTCATACCTTTACTACATAGCATGCCTTTATTTACTGGATGTGAATTATCTCCTTCAACAGTGATTCTCCCCTGAACATCTTTATTTACTATAATACCACAACCTACACCGCAATAGCAGCAGGTTGTGGTATTGTTCGCTATATTGTTCTTTCCTTCTTTCAAGATGTAAATGTTTTATGATAGAATTATCATTTAATGCGCTTTCCTAATTTCCTGAAGTAAACACAAATTTGTCAATTTTTGATCTCTTCTGCGCCATAACGGTTCTGAAGATTAATACACCTACACCTATTGCCAGGATGATAAACCCAAGATATGTAAAAGCGGAGGTATAATCTATAAGTTCCTTATGGACTAGTAATCCATTTTCCACTACATTTCTTGATGAGTGCCCAGCTTTGGCCTTAAACATAAAGGCAATAAGCATAGCGCCAATATTGCCCCCCGCACCCACAATGCCCGCCACACTGCCTACTGCTAAAGGATTAATAAAGGGAACAAGGCTATAGGTAGCGCCGTTTGCCATTTTTAAACTTAGTCCGAAAATAAACATCATGAAAATGGACATTCCTATATTACCTGATTTAGCAAACCATATTAGTCCAATTCCCTCTATTAGCAATAAAATAGACAACAGAAGTGTTTTTCCATCGAAGCCCCAGGTTTTACCAATCTTATCAGCAACAATTCCCCCCAGCGGCCTTGCAAAAATATTGATCCAGCCGAATATTCCGGCTACTAAACCTGCTATAGCCATTGTAGCACCGAAGGAGTCTGTAAAGAATATAGGAGCAAAATTATCTACAGTAATTTCCACACCAAAACATGCGGCATAAGCAATAGTTAAAATCCAGGTACGGTAGTCTTTTGCGGCCAGTAGAAAAGTATTTTTAGTGTTTTTTACATTGCTATCCATTATGTTTTTAAAATCCCCTTGCGGACTATCTAAAGTATAGCGATGATATAAAAAGGCACAAAGTAACAGCATTAAACCCGGAAAAATCATGGCATAGCGCCAGCTATCTTCAGTACTGCAAAAACCTAAAGAAGTAAGTCCGGCAGCAATCAAAGGCATAAATACATTTGCTGCTCCTCCTCCTGCATTTCCAAAGCCTCCGGCAGTTGCATTGGCAGTTCCTTTTATATTTGGAGCAAACATGATCGATGTATGGAACTGAGTGATCACGAATGATGCGCCAATTACACCAATTGCCAATCTAAAAAGTAAAAAAGAGGTGTAAGAATGGCTGGTACCTATAAGTAACACGGGAATGGCACATAACACCAATAGCCAGGTATAAATGATTTTAGGACCAAATTTATCAATTAGTCTGCCGATAAGTAGACGGGCAATAATTGTTGCCGATACAGATGCGATTTGGATGTTACCGACCTGATCTTTAGTAAGGTGTAACTGTTCTCTTGCTATTTTCATTAACGGTGCCATTCCAAACCAGGCAAAAAAGCAAAAGAAGAAAGTAAGCCAGGTAATGTGGAAGGTTTTCATCTGAACACCCTTCAGAGAAAATATATTTAGTTTATCAAGTGGTTTAGTAGTAGTATCAAGTATCATATTAATTAATTTAAAATTTTGCTAACGTGTTGATATAAACTGTACCATCTTCTATTTTTACAGGGTAGACCTTAATTGCGCACTCTTCTCCATTGAGGCACTCGCCAGTATTTAACGAAAATGTCTTCTTGTGAAACGGGCAGGCTACTTTGGGTTCATCGGAATCAGATCCAATCATACCGCGACTAAGAGCCATTTGCTTTTTATGCGGACATTCATTTTGTGTGGCATACCACTCGTTTCTCCTTGTAAAGTAAAAGAGTGCAATTTGATCGTCACCATGTTTTATGCAGACACCGCCATTCTCGACAGCGTCCTCGACTTTGCAAGCAGCTAACCAGCTTTCGGAAGTTTCATTCATTTTTTTGGTTTTAATTTGTTAGGTTTTTATGTGATCTATCTGGTTAGACTATTTCCATTCGGCAGTTCTTTTCTGCCCGCGCATCTCCACAAATTCAATGGACGGGTCTTTATCTTCCGGTGCATTAACGAAGTGAGAAAAGCGCTTCCTGATGGCAGGGTTTTCTACCGCTTCTTTCCATTCGCACTTGTAAGAGTTAATGAGATTTTCTACGTCGTTTTCCCACTGCTGAGCCATGTTAAGGCTATCATTGACAACCACATTTCGGAGATAATCTATCCCACCCTCCATTTTATTTAACCAGGTTGCAGTTCTGGTTAGAGGATCTGCTGTTTTAATGTAGAACATTAAGAATCTGTCAATATATCGTATGCAGGTATCACTATCGAGGTCTGTTGCTAGTAAAAGTGCATGTTGAGGTTTACTACCACCGTTGCCGCATACATATAAGTTCCATCCTTTTTCGGTAGCTATTATTCCAAAATCTTTACTTTGAGCCTCTGCACATTCTCTTATACAACCGCTTACGCCTGATTTAAATTTATGCGGTGCCCGAATACCCCTATATCTTTCTTCTATTCTGATTGCAAAGCTCACACTATCGTGGAGACCGAATCTACACCATGTACTTCCAACACAGCTTTTTACGGTTCTCAGTCCCTTCCCATAAGCATGCCCGCTTTCAAAACCAGCTGCTATGAGTTCTTCCCAGATTAAAGGCAAATCATTAAGATGCGCGCCAAACATGTCTATTCGCTGACCACCAGTAATTTTTGTGTATAGATTATATTTCTTAGCAACCTCACCTATAGTAATTAATTTCTCAGGAGTAATTTCTCCACCAGCCACACGAGGTACTACCGAGTAAGAACCACCCTTTTGAATATTTGCTAGGAAGCGATCATTGCTATCCTGAGCTACATCGTTTCCTTTTTCAAGGATCATTTCATTCCAGAGACTAGCCAATAGAGATGCTACCATAGGTTTACAAACTTCACATCCGTCGCTTTTACCAAGTGCATCTAAAACCGCGTCGTAACTTTTAAGCTCATGAATATGAATAAGGTCAAAAAGTTCTTGCCTTGAATAATCGAAGTGCTCGCATATTACATTCTTAACATATTTACCCTGAGATTTTAAAGTATAAGACAATAAGTCTTTAACCATAGGCAAACAACCGCCGCAACCTGTACCAGCTTTTGTGCACTTTTTTAAGTCATCTATATTTTCACAGCCATCAATTACTGCTGAGCAGATATCCCCTTTTGAAATTCCTTCACAACTGCAGATTAATGCGCTATCTGGCAAACTTGTAATTCCAGATCCTGCTGCTGTATCTCCGCCCCTTGAACCCAAAATAAGCTCTTCAGGATCGTCTGATAATATTATTCGATTATTGGAGGTTTGCAACAGCAGGTTATAGGCTGTTGCATCTCCAATTAATATACCTCCTAAAAGGTATTGCCCGTCATTACTAATGTTTATCCGTTTATAGATTCCTTTATGCTTATTCTCAAATACTATAGTACGGCAATCCGGTTCAGTTATGAAATTATCACCAAAACTAGCTACATCAATTCCTATCAATTTTAGCTTCGTACTCATATCAAAGCCCAAAAACGTTTTAGTTCCGTCGCAAAGATTGGTAACCAATACTTCTGCCATTTCATAACCCGGAGCAATTAGGCCGTAAATCATTCCTTCAAACAATGCACATTCACCAATCGCAAATATCGATGGATCGTTAGTTTGCATTTTTTGATCTACAACTATTCCCCCACGTGCGCCCACTTCAATACCACAGGCTCTTGCCAGTTCGTCTCTCGGCTTAATCCCTGCAGATATAACCAGCATATCTACAGCCAAACTGGTATCATCGCTAAATTTCAATCCTGTTATTGCGCCTTCTCCTTCTATATATGAAGTGTTTTTATTAAGTAGGATTTCAAGTCCCAAATCTGAAAGTTTTGAACGTAACATTTGGCTTCCTGCATCATCTATCTGCCTGGGCATAAGCCTTGGCGCAAATTCAACGATGCTCGTTTTCTGAATACCCAAATCTATCAATGCCTTTGCAGCCTCCAATCCAAGTAATCCACCTCCAATTACCGATGCAGTCCTTGCCTTTTTAGCATACCCACTAATCAAATCAAGATCCTCTATAGTACGGTAAACAAATACACCTTCTTTTTCAACTCCTGGAATATTTGGAACAAAAGCACCTGAACCAGTAGCAAAAATTAAGAAATCGTATTCGTATGATTTGCCATCCAACGTGCTTACAGTTTTAAACTCACGATCTATTTTAATCACCGGACTACTTAGGTGTAGATCTATATCATTTTCCTGATACCAGGTTTCTGTAGATAACGAGAGATCATCTGAGGATTTACCATTAAAATATTCACTTAGATGGACACGGTCGTAAGCACGCCTGGGTTCTTCCCCAAAAACAGTTAATTTGAATAAATTAGATCTGGAACTGAGTTTTTCACAGAATTTGTACCCAACCATCCCATTTCCGACTACGATAATTTGTATTTTCTTCATATTAGCAGCAATTATTTCGAATTTATCTAATTAATTATATGATTTTATCTTTTTTAACACTATTTAATATCAATTAACAGATATTAATATTTACATAAGTCAATAAATACATTTTTTGATATACAAATGTAGTATTATTTTGTATTATTTTATGTATTTATATGATATTTATCATTTTTATTTTAATTATCAATATATTTTTCACACTTTTACACAGTAGTACTTAAATTTAATAGACATGAACCCATTAAAAACCGACAAAAAATTATTTATTATAGGATCTGGACCTGGCGATCCGGAATTACTCACTTTAAAAGCTTATAAAACAATAAAATCAGCAGAAGTTATACTATATGACAATTTATGTAGTGAAAAAATACTAGAAATTGCACCAAAAACCTGCAATATGATATATGTTGGAAAAAAACCCTATAAATGTTGTACTCCACAAGAAAAAATAAATGATCTAATTGTAGAGCACGCCAGTCAGGGAAAAATAGTTGTACGGTTAAAAGGCGGCGATCCTTTTATTTTTGGGAGGGGTTTCGAAGAATTACTTTTTGCAGAAGCGCATGGTATCACAGCAACCTATATTCCGGGGATCAGCAGTATGCAAGGTATTGGCTCAATTGATATTCCACTTACTCACAGAGGAATAAGCGAAAGCTTTTGGGTTATAACAGGAACTAAGAAAGATGGTTCATTATCTCAGGACCTAAAATGTGCAATGAAAAGTTCTGCAACGGTTGTGATTTATATGGGAATGAAAAAGATGAGAGAGATATCAGAAATTTATGAATCGGAAGGTAGGGGTTCAGTACCAGCTGCAATTATACAGAATGCTACTTTACCTAATCAGAAACACGCAACCTGTAGAGTTGCAGATTTACAGAAAACTGCATTACAGCATGGACTAAGTAACCCGGCAATAATTGTTATAGGAGATGTTGTAAGCGCAAAAGCAATGTTTTATGAGCAATATAGCAGCCTGGTTGGATAACAAAAACCAGGTATTTTTTATTGACTGTTATTTAAAAGCATCTTTACCCAATCGCTCATCTCCTAGATAAACCCAAATGGAGCCTAAAAGATATTTATTGAACACCCCGCTCACTTCTGCAGCGTCAACCGCACTTATCTTATCCAGCAAATTCTCTTCGAGTTTGTAATCACCCAATATTTCAGCTTTACCAAGATTAGAAACTATTGATACTGCACTTTCCTGGTCGTTATAATTATCTAGCTTATAACTCTTTTTAATGTCCTTCAGTACGTTTGTATTGTAGCTTCCTTGCTTAATGTCATTAAATGCCTCCATCATACCTTGTATAGATTTCTTTGGCTGGGTGGTACTCACGTAAAGCGAGGTATATGGCATCTGTAATAGCTTTACAGTAGCACCCGGCGCATAAGAAAGCGCCTGCTCTGTTCTCAATTTGAAATGCAGATAGCTACTTAAAACACTTATAGCCAGCTTGAAAGCCGGATAATCTGGATTGCTCATTGCCGGTGCATTCATTACCCTACTAATATAATTGGTAGCAATGTCTCGCTGCACAGTGATCAAACGATCTCCTTTAAGTGGAATACTCGTAAAAACAGGCATATTATAAGGTTTGGAAGAAATCCCAGCAAAAGCATTTTTAATCTTTTGCTCCAATTCTTCTCTACTGATCTTGCCGGCTACTACTAGGAACATCTTTTTTTTATTCAATAGCGTATTGAAATAATAATTTCTTACACTATCTGGATTTAAATTCCGCAAAGAGCTTTCACTACCAAATGGCAATACAGCATACGGTGTATTTTTAAACATGGTTGTAAATGTCATCTGATCAACCATTGCCTCCGGACTAGCTTCTCTGGCATGGGTTACAGATATGATCCGCTCCTTTTCATTGCTAAATTCTGCGGGATCAAATGCAGGATTAACAATTGCATCTGAGAATAACTTCCAACCTTGGTTTAGGTATTTGGAAATGCAGCCCATGCTAATTACTCCATAATCTGTTGTTGAAGCACCGGTAATATTTATACCATATTCATCTGCCAGCTCCTGATAATCATATACCTTATAATTTTTAGTGCCACATGTAGTGGCCGCTGCTAACGCCAGATTTTCTATCCCTGCCTGTTCTGGCCGATAGTTCATAACCCCACCCCTAAAGTACATGGCAATACTTACTGTCTCTTTTTGGGTAGGACGAAAAATAACTTTAAGACCGTTCACCTCAAATGTTGTAGCAGGAATTTGAGCCACTGCCGTACTGGTTAGCACAATAGCTATAAAACTTATCAGGTATAATTTCATGAGCGTTATTTGGATTTAAAGAATTCTTCAGGCTTAACAGTTTCAACAAGACTGGAATGGATAAGGAGGCCGGCAGTATGGGGTTTATCCTTAATATATTTACGCACATAATCAATAAGATCCTTCCTTGTTATTTTATTTACATTTTCCTCATAATGCAAATAATAATCTATAGAGGCAGATGCCCACCAGAATGATATCAAATGTGAATACTCTGAAGTGACCTCTCGGCGTTGCACTTGTTCTATAGCGAGTAATCGCTTAGCACGTTCTATTTGTGCATCTGTTAGGTAATTATAATCGTCCCAAAGGGCAAGTTGTTTTAAAATTTCTTCGTAACACTCTTTAATCTTTCCTGTATTGGGACTAACGCCGAGACGGATAGGCCCTGTGTATTTCTGAGTATAATAACCTACGTTAACGTCTCGAGCTAATCCAGTATTTACCAACGCGGTTTTAAGCTTTGAACCATTTTGATTCACCAAATAAGAAAATACATCTGCAACGTAGGTTCCTAAAACATCATTCCTTGTATCTGGACCAAGCCAACTGAACTGTATTTCAGGGTCTAAAACTTTGTCAGTTTTTAATATGTAATAATCGCTTTTAGCCAAAGGCACCACTTCAGGTATTGGCCACGTTTTAAAGGGATCAAATTCTGAAGCTTTCCAATTACCAAAGATACTCTCGGCTGCACTGAACGCTTCATCTACTTTTACATCACCCGCAATAACCAGAACGGAATTGTTTGGCCAGTAGTATTTGTTTCGTATTGAATCCATTTTAGCGGGCGTTGCAGATAGAATTACCTCATGATTACCCCCAACATTCTTTCTTGAATAGTTAGCTCGCCAGAGTCTTCTGCTGTCTTCTTCAATAAAATCAAACATCGGACTAGATTCATGCCTTGTGAACTCAGCATTTACCACCTCATTTTCATTCTTCATTTCCTCTGCTAGAAACAACGGGTTGCGTATTGCAGAGTTCATGAACTTTAACCCGCCTTTAAGATTTTGGGAAGGTAAAGTAAAGTAGTAATTGACCACCTCCTCTCTTGTTGTAGCATTAGAGTTGATTTCAAGCTCATTACTTTTTTGGACAAAACTAGCACGGGTTGGGTAATCTTTATTAGCAGAAAAGAAAAGATGTTCGTACAAATGGCTAAGGCCGTTGTATTCTTTAGGTTCTGTAAAAGAACCATTGCGGCAAGCAATTTCTATAGTTGCCAGCGGTACTGTACTATCTACTATAACCAGCACTTCGAGTCCATTTTTCAATTTATGCTGATACATATTTTCCGCAACTTTATGTTGGGAAAACCCAGCGATTGAACAGATCAAAAATGCTACAATAAGGACACATCTGGAGAGCATAAGGCTAAAAATTGAATTATTGGTTTCTATAATCAAATAAGTATATTATTTCTCAATTAACCAAATACTTCTTGTCTTATTTTATCATAACTAATTAACTCGATTTTGTTTCGGATGGTACCTGCCTTCGGCCTGGGTAGTACCTGGCTTCGGTCTGGGTAGTACTGTCGGTTATCCGTTCTGTATCCGTTGGCTATCCGTTCGGTATCCTTGGTATATCTCAGAGCCGAGTAAATAACATTCGATGGCGCTTTAACGGATATAAAATATACGAAGCCAGAAGCCATAGATATTAAATCTCTATTATGTTTCCACTTAGGTCTGGTATAACTAACAATGGCACTTTTGTATGGAAACTTATGCGCTTTGTCATACTAGGATGAAATAACCCACCCAAGAATGTTCTTTTATGGCTTACCATGGCCAGCATATCGATGTGATTTGAATTTACAAAATTTGTAATACTGTCTTCAAACTTGTTACCGAACAACTGAGTAACTTGAATTACTCTTCCGGGATATTTTCTTTCCAATATTGCCTGGTATCCGGGCGCACTTCTTTTATGCGTAATAACTTCGACTTCTGCGTCTTCATCCTCGCCAGTAAAAACCATTACCTGAACCTCCGCTTTGTAAGAGTCTGCAATTTCGAATAAAGCCTGCAGGGTTTCTTTATCCTCCGCGAAGTTGTGAGTGGCAAACAATAGTTTTTCCGGTTTTTTCCATTCGTAATCTGAAGGGACGACTATTACCGGAACATTTGCCTTACCGATTAGTTCAGCTGTTTGAGTTCCCCAAAACTTCTCCTTTAACCCGCTGGCTCCGTGCGTACCCATTATTACCATATCGATGCCTTGTTGTATAATTGCCTGCAAAATACTATCGGTAACCGCGCTATTAGATATTTCTGTATTAACTGACTTTATACCTTGGCCAACAAGTTGTTTTTTTAGGGAGGTCATTTCCTTTTCTGACTGATCAATCATTGATTCATATAATTCTACACTCATTCCAGTGTAGTCGCCATAAACGTTACCCATGAAATTGATCACATGGAGAAGTGATATCTCTGAAGGGAATAACTTACTTGTTTGCGCTGCAAAATCAATCGAAGTATCTGCGCAATTCGAAAAATCAGTAGGAATTAGAAGCTTTTTCATATTATAAAATATTAATTTATCGGAGTATTAATTAAGGGTAACTATTTAGATTTACCACCATAAATATCATGAATACAGCCAGCTCCATTAATGACAATAAACAGCAAATATTGTGATTTTGATCATAGCTACAACAATCTAGGCTTTATACTTTTGTTTTATAAATCAACAGAAGATGATTACAACATTAGTTAACAACGGATTAGAAACAGTTCAGGATAAATTGAGCAGACTGGTAGAAAAATGGACTGTGACAAGCTCATCATTGGAAAATCAAATAGGCAGACTTGAAACTTTATTTAGCTGCGGAGCCTTCATCATCAATCAATCAAATGTTAATACGCTGAAAAATCTAAAAGATTCGATAGTTAACTTAAAAACCCATCTTAAAAAGCAAATCACGGATATTAAAGCAAATCTACAACATCCTTTGTATGATGGTGATCTCGAATTAGATAGCGAAAACTTGAAAGTATCCTCAGAAATAGACAAACTCGTTGCAAAAACTTACTCCTTCAAAAGGTCAATTTTTGACACTAAAGACCATTGTAAAAAATTATTTTAATAGGTAGTTAACACCTCATGCAACAACAATAACATTAAATTATTACATTGTAAGAATCAATGCTTTAACAAAACGAAGTACGTTATAAAATAGCTTTATGCTTAAAGAGAAATCAGCAGCAATACATTCGGTTTGTTTTCATTGTGGAGATAAAGTTCTTGAAGATTCGTTTCAAACCGATCTAAAAACATTTTGCTGTGCAGGTTGTAAGGCCGTTTATTCTATTTTATCTAAGCATAATCTTTCAAGCTATTACGTTTATAATGATGTTCCTGGGCAAACCCAGAAAGGAATTAAGCAGAACTTGGAATACCTGGACGTTGAAGAAATATCGGCAAAACTGGTCGATTACCAGGACGATCAGATTACAATAATTACATTTTACATTCCCGCAATACATTGCAGCTCATGTATTTGGCTACTGGAAAACCTTCATGAGTTACTGCCTTCGGTACTAAAATCGAGAATTGATTTTCTAAAAAAACAAGTTAATATCACTTTTAAAAATGAAGCGACTACACTAAAAAATATCGTTGAACTCCTAGCCTCTATTGGTTACGATCCGTTGATCAGTTTACAGGATGTTGTTAAAGAAAAGACAACTAATTTGGCTGATAGGGATTTGCTGAGCAAAATAGCTGTTGCCGGTTTTTGTTTCGGCAATGTGATGTTACTAAGTTTTCCAGATTACTTCGGCCTTGGAGATTTCGAAAAAGTTTATGCTCGTTTTTTTGGATGGCTTAATTTAGCATTCTCAATTCCCGTAGTATTATATAGTGGCCGGGACTATTTTATTTCTGCATGGAACAATTTGAAGGCTGGTAGGCTCAATCTTGACTTCCCTTTGGCACTTGGAATTGCAGTTATGTTCCTCCGCTCCCTATACGAAATTACCACACACACTGGCGCTGGGTTTATGGATACGCTGTGTGGATTGATATTTTTTCTTCAAATCGGAAAATGGATGCAGCAGCGCACTTTTCACCATATTTCTTTTGAGCGGGATTACCGCTCCTATTTTCCAGTTGCAGTAACCATAATTAAGGATGGAATTGAGAAATCTGTACCCTTAGCTGCACTTAAAATAGGCGACAGGATATTAGTTCGCAGCATGGAAATCATCCCAGCAGATGCCATATTGCTAAAAGGAACTGCTGAAATTGATTTTAGTTTTGTAACTGGTGAATCTGAGCCAATAATGAAATCTCTTGGAGAGATTGTATATGCGGGAGGCAGACAAACTACAGGCATAATAGAAATGGAAGTGCTCAAGCCTGTATCTCAAAGCTACCTGACCCAACTTTGGAATAATGATGCATTTCTTAAACCTAAGAATGGCATCAAAACCTTCAGTGATACTGCAAGTAAATATTTTAGTTTTGCACTGCTAAGCATAGCCATTGCCTCTGCTACTTATTGGTTATTTCAGGATTCCAATCGTGCAATGGCATCATTTACTGCTGTACTCATCATAGCATGTCCATGTGCCTTAGCATTGAGCTCTCCTTTTACGCTGGCTGCAGTGATTAGTATTTTCGACAAGAACGGCTTATACTTGAAAAATAATGCCGTGGTAGAAGAATTAGCGAAAATAGATACGTATGTTTTCGATAAAACAGGAACGATTACTAGTCCGCAAGCAGCATCAGTCTCCTTCAATGGAGAGATTAACGATGGGCAAAGGCAGCAAATTTGTGATCTTGCAAGAAATTCTGGCCACCCGCTAAGCAGGGAGCTTACAAAACATATAAGCCTTAAAGAAAAATTTATAGCGTGTTATTATACTGAAAAAATTGGGAGAGGTATCAGTGGGATTGTCGACGGAAATCATGTAAAATTGGGAAGTTCTGCATTCCTTGGCCTCCCACTGATAGACTCTTTTGAACAGACAAGCGTCCACGTGATGATTGATGAAAAATATCTCGGATATTTTAAGTTTAATCAACCATGGCGTAAAGGGTTTAAGAATGTGGCGCAAAGGTTAAACAACCAAGCCGATCTCCACTTACTTTCTGGCGATCGCGATCATGATAAGGCATCCCTTATTCCATTTTTTACCAGCGCTTCAAAAATGCATTTCGAACAATCCCCTCAAAACAAACTAGAATATATACTGAATTTGCAAAATGCAAAGAGGAAAGTATTGATGTTTGGTGATGGATTGAATGATTCTGGTGCATTGAAACAAAGCGATTTAGGGATAGCCATTACAGATAATATTAACAATTTCACACCCGGTTGTGATGCTGTATTAGATGGAAAAAGCTTTCAAAAGATTCCCATGTTTATACAACAGGCTAAGGATGCTGTTAAAGTGATTCATTTCTCATTTGCAATATCGCTTACATACAATATAGTGGGATTGTTTTTTGCAGTTCAAGGTTTACTCTCACCGCTAATTGCAGCTATATTGATGCCTGTGAGCACAATTACCATAATACTTTTTACCACGCTGGCTGTTAGCGCATTTGCACGAAAAAACAACCTAATATGAACATTCTATTTTTTTTGATCGGCTGTAGCATTCTTTTGGCACTTATCTTCCTTGCGGCTTTCTTCTGGGCGATGAGGTCTGGTCAGAATGATGATACTTACACTCCATCCGTTAGAATATTATTTGATGATGAAGTAATTGATCCTGTTAAAAAAATAGGTGATAAGGATCACATTTAAGGTAGACATCTATCACGGATCAGCGAATTAAAGCCACTTAATTTTATTGCACGTAAACCATACAGATATTTAAAATGACTGAAAAATTTTACTACGACAACAAGATCGTTAGAAACTTTGCCATCGCCACCATAGTTTGGGGCATAATAGGCATGACGGTAGGCTTGCTGATTGCTATGCAACTCTTTAAACCAGCCTTAAACATGGGCTCGCAATACACTACTTTTGGACGGATCAGACCGTTGCATACCAACGCAGTGATTTTTGCTTTTGTTGGGAATGCCATCTTTATGGGAGTCTATTATTCCCTGCAAAGACTGCTTAAAGCGAGAATGTTTAGTGATGTGCTGAGTAAAATTCACTTCTGGGGTTGGCAGCTCATCATTATTTCTGCTGTGATCACGCTTCCATTGGGGTTAACAACTTCGCATGAATATGCAGAACTGGAATGGCCAATAGATATTGCCATCACATTAATATGGGTAACATTCGGCGTTAATATGTTTGGTACAATTATAAAACGCAGAGAGCAACATATGTATGTGGCTATTTGGTTTTACATAGCCACTTTTGTAACTGTGGCAGTGCTACATATTGTAAATTCATTTGAATTACCCATCTCGGCTTTCAAAAGCTATTATGTATATGCAGGCGTGCAGGATGCATTGGTACAATGGTGGTATGGGCACAATGCTGTCGCATTTTTCTTAACTACTCCCTATTTAGGAATGATGTATTACTTTCTTCCTAAAATGGCCAACAGACCAGTATATTCCTACAAACTGAGCATACTGCATTTCTGGTCCTTGATTTTTATCTACATCTGGGCAGGACCACATCATTTACTTTACACCTCACTCCCATCCTGGGCTCAATCTTTAGGTGTTGCATTCTCTATTATGCTAATTGCACCAAGTTGGGGAGGTATGATCAATGGGCTGTTAACGTTACGTGGTGCATGGGATAAAGTAAGAGAGGATCCAATCTTAAAGTTTATGGTTGTTGGTATTACCGCTTATGGAATGGCAACGTTTGAAGGACCAATGCTGGCTTTAAAACAGATCAATGCTATTGCTCACTATACAGACTGGATTATAGCGCACGTACACGTTGGGGCTCTTGGATGGAATGGATTTTTAACCTTTGCAATATTATACTGGCTAATACCAAGAATTTACAAAACCGAACTATACTCTAAAAAGCTGGCATCATTCCACTTTTGGATTGGTACATTAGGAATTATTTTCTATGCAGTTCCATTATATTTCGCTGGTTTTACACAAGGTTTAATGTGGAAACAATTCAATGAAGAAGGGATGTTAAAATACCCTAATTTTTTGGAAACTGTGATCCAGATTATCCCGATGTACGTCTTAAGGGCTATTGGTGGTGTCATGTACCTTACCGGAGTATTGGTTATGACTTATAACCTGATTAGAACAGTAAAGACAGGCAAATTACTTGCTAATGAGGCAGCAGAAGCCCTACCGTTACCAACAAATTATCAGCCTGTTGGCTCAGATAAAAAAGCGCACCGTTTTCTGGAACGTAAGCCAATGATTTTTCTTGTACTTTCTCTTATTGTGATACTAATTGGAGGAGTGATTGAAATGATGCCAACTTTTACCATAAAATCTAATATACCAACAATTAGCAGTGTTAAACCATATTCTGCATTGGAATTGCAAGGTCGGGATTTATACATAAGAGAGGGTTGTGTTAACTGCCACTCTCAGATGATAAGACCGTTTAGATCAGAAACCGAACGTTTTGGAGAATATAGTAAGGCCGGAGAGTTTGTGTACGATCACCCTTTCTTATGGGGATCAAAACGAACAGGTCCGGATCTGCAACGCGAAGGTGGTAAATATGGAAATACCTGGCACTTCAATCACTTACTGGATCCACAAACCATGTCGCCAGGTAGCATAATGCCTCCATATGAATGGTTGATCAATCAAAAGTTAGACACCACTACTACTAAGGCAAAGATCAATGCAATGAGAACTCTTGGTGTCCCTTACGAAGACGGATATGAAAATCGTGCAAATGCGGATCTCGAAAAACAAGCAAAAAAAATAGCTGATGATTTGAAGGAGAACAAGGTAATTGTGAAAAGCGATAGGGAAATTATAGCAATCATTGCTTACCTGCAAAGATTAGGAACTGATATCAAAGCAAAATAGAAAAACTAAAAACAAAGCAAGATGTTTAAGCAATTTTTAAATGAAGTAAATGGTGGTCAGGGTTATCTGATTACATCTATGGGAATATTTATGTTGTTTTTTATACTGGTAGCTGTATTGTTGCTAACGATGAAAAAAGACAAAATAAAATATATGAGTGAACTCCCTTTAAAAGAAGATTAGTTATGACAGAATTATTTATTTGCCTGCTACTGGCCGTTGCTATCATCATACTTGGCGTTTCATTACTGATATTGAAAGTAATTAACATATACGCACATGAAGTCTTGAATCCAAGTCCATTTGCAACAAAAGAGGAAAAAGAGCAACAAAGAGTTGATTTAGACCGAGCTAAGGCGATCTTACCCTCTAAGCCATCTATTCTGGAGAAAATTATGGGATTGAAACCCATATCAGAGGAGAAGGAGCTGATAATGGAGCACACTTTTGATGGCATCGCTGAACTGGACAATCCTACTCCCGCTTGGTTTATGGTACTATTTTATGGCACAATGATCTTTGCCATAGTCTATCTTACCACCTACCATGTATTTGGATGGGCGCCATTACAGGAAGAAGAATATGCCATAGAGCTGAAACAGGCTGATGAGGCTAAAGCTGCAATGTTGTTAAAACCGGGCAATGCTGCCAATAAAATTAATGAGAACAATGTGGAAATTACCAAAGACGCTGCCGAATTAAAAACAGCGGGTATACTTTTTAAATCCACATGTGCGCCATGCCATGGGGAAAATGCGCAAGGCATTGTAGGGCCAAATCTTACTGACGCGTACTGGTTACATGGTGGAACTGTTAAAGAGATCTTTAAAACAATCAAATACGGCGTGCCAGATAAAGGCATGATTGCATGGGAAAAAACGATAAGACCACAGCAAATTGCAGAACTAGCAAGTTATATTTTAACACTTCAAGGTACTAATCCATCAGGAGCAAAAGCTCCGCAAGGGAATAAATTGTAATTGGCATGTCGCAAGCCCCTGCAAATTTTAGGAATCAAATCTCTACGCTAACTGATGATGGGAATAAAAGGAAATGGATCTATCCTAGCCTGATTAAGGGCAAACTTTATCGTTACAGATCTTTGGTTAGTCTCTTTTTTCTCACGCTACTATTTTCTGCTCCTTTTATGAAATTAAATGGCGAACAGTTAATTCTTTTAAATGTGCTAGAGCGGAAGTTTGTATTCTTTGGCATCATTTTCTGGCCTCAAGATTTCTATTTATTTGTACTTGCTTTACTCTCCTTTATTGTATTTATCGTGTTGTTTACGGTTGTATTTGGGAGGGTATTTTGCGGGTGGGTTTGTCCGCAAACTATCTTTATGGAAATGGTTTTCCGCAAAATTGAAACTTGGATTGAGGGGGATCACATCCATAAAAAAAAACTGGATGACGCCCCCCTAAATTGGGAGAAAGTCTACAAAAAGACCCTAAAACATAGCCTGTTCTTCTTTATCTCCTTCTTAATATCAAATATATTCCTGGCATTTATTATCGGTAAAGAAACGCTTATAAAAATTATTACTGAGCCAGTAAGTAAACATGTATCAGGCTTCATTTCGCTTTGGGTATTTGCCTTTGTATTTTATCTGGTATTTTCAAGGATGAGAGAGTTGGTATGTACAGTTGTATGTCCCTATGGTCGTTTGCAGGGTGTATTATTGGATAATCAGAGTATAATAGTTGCTTACGATTATGAAAGGGGCGAACCGAGAAATAAAATAAGCAGAGGGCTGGAAAATGTGCATGGGGATTGTATTGACTGCAAGCTGTGTGTTCAAGTATGCCCTACCGGCATAGATATCAGAAATGGAACCCAAATGGAATGTATCAACTGTACCGCCTGCATAGATGCATGCGATATGGTTATGGAAAAAGTAAATCGTCCGCTCAGACTGATTGGTTTTAAATCTGAATCAGAAATAAAAAATAAAACCAATTTTAGGGTAAGTAAAAAGATATACGGATACTCTGTCGTACTCCTATTCTTGGTAACAGTTTTAACCGTGTTGTTGCTAAGACGAACTGATGTAGAGACCACAATACTTCGCGCAAGCGGAACATTATACCAGCTAAGGGATAAAGACAGTGTAAGTAACTTGTACACCGCAGAACTCGTTAACAAAACCAATGCATCAATCAAATTTAAACTGTTACCAGACGATTCCAAGGCAAAAATCCAATACATTCAAGGCGCAGATAGCATTGCTTATGGGAGCAGTGTTAAAATAACCTTTTTCGTATTGCTCCCATTGCGGGCTATTCATAGATATAAGACAGCAATAGGCTTTTATATTATAAGCCATGAAAAAAAGATTGATCATTTTGAAACAACATTTATAGCACCACCTAACGAATAGACTATGAACTGGGGCACAAAAGTAATTATTGGAATGGGTTTATTTATGACCTTCATCATTGTCTTGGGCGTGCTAATGGTGCGCAGCGATGATGATGCCCTGGTAGAAAATAACTATTATGAAAAAGGACTGGACTACAATCGAGATTATCAGTTTAAAGAAAAGGTTATTAAAGATAACGCGTTGCCAAAAATATCTGTATTAAAAGAAGGGCTTGACATACAATTCACATTTCCTTCCACTGGAAAAATAAAATTGATGCGCACTTCTAATAAAAAGCTTGACAGAAGCATTGATTTTAAAACTGATTCTAGCTATATCTTCAAAATAAATACTGCCGAATTGGCAAAAGGGAGGTGGCGGATGATTATACAGTGGAAGAATGAAATTGGAACAGCCTACCTAAACGAACAAGAGATAACTTTGCCATGAACAATAACGAACTGGCTTTTTTTATCGGTTTACTCGGATCACTACACTGCATAGGTATGTGCGGTCCTTTGGCTTTTGCTGTTCCGGTAAACCAGCCGGGCTGGTTAGCTTTAGTGTGGAATAAACTAGTTTATCAAATAGGCAGAATTATCTCCTATTGTCTTTTAGGTTTTGTTGCAGGCTTACTTGGTCGACAGATTTGGCAATCAGGCTTTCAACAAAGCATTAGTATTCTGACAGGTGCTTTGATCGTGCTTGCAGCATCAACGAGGTTGTTAAAAGTTAATTTATTTGGAAAACGTCGTTCACGTATAATGATACCTTTTTACAAATTATTTGATCTCGCTTTTAAGCATAAGGCTAACCACTTAATTATTGGTGGGTTAAATGGCTTGTTACCTTGTGGATTTGTATATCTGGCATTGGCAGGTGCCATCAATACAGGAAGTATAAGAAGTAGCATAATCTATATGTTTTGGTTTGGAGCTGGCACTGTACCTTTGATGTTGGCAGCAACTGTCGTTGTGGGCTTCACTGGCATGGCATTCAGAAATAAATTAAACAAAACAGTTCCTTTTTTTATGCTGTTATTGGGGCTTTGGTTTGTTTTTAGAGGATTAGCGCTTGATATCCCTTACTTAAGTCCGGGAAGACCTCAAAATGGTATTACAGAATGTAAATAAAATGAAAAAAGACATCACAGAAAAAGCCGATATTTTGTTACTGATCGAAGACTTTTACACCAGGGTATTATCCGATGAATTAATCGGGAATATTTTTGTTGTAGCCAATTTTAATCTGGAAAAACATATTCCAGTTATGGTTTCATTTTGGCAGGGGATTTTATTGAATGAGCACTATTACCACGGAAACCCTATGATAAAACATATAGAGCTTAACAAGCTTATTCCTTTAAATGAAGATCATTTTAAGCGATGGTTACAGATATGGAAAGAAACTGTGGACAACCGCTTTAAAGGGCCAGTAGCCGACAATGCATTAAAACGAGCTGAAAATATTTCGCAGATTATGTTAAACAAGCTCAGTCAGCTAAACTAAAAAGTTGAGTTGAGGGAATATTGCATGATCTATGTCAGATATTTAAATGATTATAAATTCATACCGCCCGATACTTCTATTCGCTGGCCATTTATCCATTTCGCATCATCGGTGCATAAAAACGCAACAACGCCTCCAATATCATCTGGCAGGCCAACACGGCCCAAAGCAGTAAGGCCAGCAATCTGAGCATTTACCTGTTCGTTATCTCTAACATGACCGCCTCCAAAATCGGTTTCTATCGCACCGGGAGCAACAACATTTGCTGCAATTCTTCTAGAACCCAATTCTTTAGCGAGGTATCTGGTAAGCACTTCAACGGCACCCTTCATGGAGCCGTATGCGGATGACCCAGGAAATGAAAACCGTGCTAACCCGGAAGATATATTTATTATTCTTCCGCCATCATTAATAAGTGGCAAGGCTTTTTGAGTAAAGAAAAACACACCTTTATAGTGGATGTTTAAGGCAATATCAAATTGTTCTTCAGTTGTTTCTTCAAATGAAGAATACAAAGCTGTGCCGGCATTGTTGATGAGGAAATCAAATGTTTCTTTTCCTGTCGCCTCTTTTAAATGAGCGGTTACCTGTGCAAAGAAGTTTTCGAAAGATTTTACGTTTCCCGCATCTAACTGGAATGCGGTTGCATTTTGACCTAAAGATTTAATTTCGGCGACTACTTTATCTGCCTCGTCTTTATTCGTGTTATAGGTTAGCACCAAATCAATTCCTTTTTTTGCAATGCTAATTGCCATATTCCTGCCTAAGCCCCTACTACCGCCAGTTACCAAGGCTATTTTATTTCTTGTTTTCATGTTCTTCTAATTATTAAAAATGTCTAAATGATTTAATAACACAAAGTTCGTTTCTAAATTGTTTTTAGGTTTGCAAACATCAATCTATAGTTTGCAAATTTCAATCTGTTTGTCAAGAACGATAAGAGGCGGGAGAAAAGGAAGTTTGCTTTCTAAAGAAATTAGAAAAATGAGCTACTTCCTCGAAACCCAGGCAATATGAAATCTCAGAAATATTCCAATTAGTCTGTTTAAGGAGGATCTTAGCTTCCCTAATTAATCTACCTGTAATAATAGCAGTGGTAGTTTTACCAGTATTCTCCTTTAAAACCTTATTTAAATGGTTAACATGAATAGCTAATGTATCTGCATAATCTTTTGCAGTCCTTAATTTCAGCTTTTGATGCGGTGATTCAATCGGAAACTGTCGTTCCAACAATTCAGCAAACAAGGAAGACACCCTTGCCGATGCCGTATGCGACGGGTACAAGGCCGTAACCGGCTGCAGCTTTTGTCCGAAATGAATGAGCTCAAGGAGATAATTGCGTAACAGGTCATATTTAAAGGCGTAATTCGATGACAACTCTCTTTGCATTTTCTTGAAAATAGATTCAATTTCATTACGCTCAGCATCAGTTATATCAAATACGGGATATCCCCCAGGCTTAAATATAGGCAGCTCATCTAAAACGACGCCACTTTTAGGTTTCATTAAAAACTCTTCGGTAAAAATGCAGAAATAACCAAACTGATTGGTATCATAGGGGACGTAATTGTAAGGTATTTTTGGGGTTGCAAATAATAATGCCTGATTATCAATCTCAATCACCTTATCTGCATATTCTGCTTTGTTGTGCCCTTTAATATAACTAATTTTGTAGTAAGCCCTCCTATTGTATGGCATTACGGGCTTATCCCTAATTTTAATCATCAAATCCTCAATGCTGAATACATTAAAATGTCCGATCTCTTTACTTATTCCTTCTGGTATAAGTTCGCTCGTCTCTTTATAAAATTCTTCTACACTGGTTATTTTCATCTCCTGGGTTTGCAAAAATCAAATTTACAAAAGATCATTGGCTAAATTAGCAAGTTCACTGCGTTCACCTTTATCTAACGTAATATGTGCATATAATGGATGGTTACGGGCATTTTCTATCAGATAAGATAGGCCGTTACTTTCTGCATCTAAATATGGGGTATCAATTTGATAAATATCCCCGGCAAAAATGATCTTAGTATTCTCTCCAGCCCTCGAAATAATGGTTTTTACTTCATGAGGTGTTAGGTTTTGTGCCTCATCTACAATAAAAAAAATCTTGGTAAGGGTGCGCCCCCTAATATATGCCAATGGGGTGATTACAATCTTTTCAGTATTAACAAACTCATCTATACGTGATTGTTCCTTTGGATCATTTTGGTATTGATCTTTGATAAATTTAAGGTTGTCCCATATAGGTGCCATATAAGGATCTATTTTAGATTTAATATCTCCAGGCAAATACCCCAGGTCTTTATTACTCAGTGCAACAATAGGCCGGGTTACAAATATTTGGCGGTAGTTTTTTCGCTGCTCGAGCGCGCTCGCCAGCGCCAAAAGTGTTTTGCCTGTACCGGCTTTTCCTTGAATGGTTACCAGTTTAACATCCGGGTTGAGCAAGGCATGAACAGCAAATGCTTGCTCATGATTTCTTGGCGAAATACCAAATACAGGCTTTCGATCCACTGGATACAACTGCTTCGTTTTTGAATCAAACCATGCAGGAGTAGATTTCCGTCCGCTTTTTAAAATGTAAAAAAGATTGGCTGTATCCTCAGGTAAGCCAAGATCAGAAGCTTCAGCACTTCCATTTTCTTTTAGATCTGCGATATATTGTTCAGGAATTTTATTGATAGTCGATCTTCCCGTGTATAATTCGTCAACATTTTTAACTTTCCCAGTTTCATAATCTTCAGCATGTAAATCGAGGGATTTTGCTTTCAATCTCAAACAAATATCTTTTGAAACCAAAACTACTTTTGCAGCGGGAAACTCTTGTTTTAAACTAAGTGCCGCATTCAATATTCTATGGTCAATTTTACTGGTTCCAAAGACAGCTTCGGCATCCAAATGATTCGATTTATTGTCCATCACAACCTTAAAACGCGCATTTTTACTCCCTGATAACGGAATCCAATCGTTGATAATCTTATCGGCCGACATCCGGTCGATCAACCTGATAAAACTCCTTGCCTCTGCATTACGGGTTTCGTTGCCACTTTTCATGTTATCTAGCTCTTCCAAGACTTGAATAGGAATGGCAACATCGTGTTCTTGAAAGTTACTAAAGGCATTATGGTCGTATAGAATAACAGAAGTATCCAAAACAAAGATCTTTTTCTGGGCAGACGGGGAATTTTTCGCTTTACTCATGTTAGCTAAAAATAGTTATTTAATAATAAAGGCACCAAAACTGATGCCTTTATTATTAAATACCAACCATAAAAACTATGGATCAACACTTCAACTAGAATGTTAGGAAAATTTTGAAACCAAGGTTATTTACAAATCCAGTGGTAGCTAGGTTAAAATTTGTCTAACTGATGTGGCTTGAGTTATATAAAAAGAAAACGGAGCCCTCTTCTTTCGATTTGGATCTCCGTTTTCAACTCTCGTAACCGTAGTTAATGAAAGTCCTCTAATACCTTGTTGTATCAACATTTCCACAGGCTTTCCGTTCCTTCGAACTCCGCATCTGCTACTGATCACCGCCGTGTGACTTTCTCCATAGAGTGTATCACCTTTGGTAACGTCTGTTTCGATTTGACTATTATATTGAACCCAAAGGCTCATTTTTAATGATTGTCTACTCTTCGTTTCCGAAGTATTTAAACGCTCTGCAAAATCGACCAGTAAATTCCAGAACTATTTGTCCTTAGACTCCTATTCTTTTTTAGAACTACTTTCAGACTGTCAATGTACTCCGTATTTGATAGAACTAATATAAAGCGCTTTATGGTCTTCACCAAATAAATGTTCTAATAGTTGTGCACATATTTTAAACACCAGAACATCCATTTATTAACAACTTTCTGAAGAGTTGTTAACACTCATCTTCCTATTTTGCACAAATAAATCTACTTTATGCACAAAACGGCTATTTAATGGCATTTAATTCAGTCTGTGTAAATGCCTTTTCACGACCTTTTAATTTAGCACGTATTGCAGAAACATCTTGTGTTTCCACCTTCGCCGCATTATTCTGCCAGGAACCTCTAATAAAACTAAGCAGTTGTGCTACATCTTCATCAGTAATTTCTTCGTTATGTGCTATTGCAGGCATATCGCCCGCAATCTCCGGCGCTTCGTAAACTTTTCCATTTACCTTTACCGGACCAGTTAAACCGAATAAAACGATTGAAACTAACTTATCACGATCTCCATTTACCCATTCTGATTTATTTAAAGGTGGTGCCAATGATTTGATACCATTACCGTCTGGCCCATGACAAGTTTGACAGGTAGACTGAAAAACTCCGAGCCCCTTAGGATATAGTTTTGCCAATACCGCCGGATCCCTGTTTTTCTGCGTAGCTTTTATATTATTTATTACTTTTTGTAATTGCTTATTAATGCGAAGATTAGTATCGGGCAATGTTTTGGACAATTGAGCCTTAAAAACTTCTTCCCGATGAGCAAGATTGCTGATTATTGCATCAGCTACATAGTTATTGTTCTTGTATTTTTCTGCAAGCATCATCAATAGCCTTTCTGCAGCTTCCGCATTATACGGTTTTAAATAATATGCACAATAAGCTACATAAGGCATTAAACGCTCATCGCCCTCGTTGAAAATATTCAGCAATGCCTGTTCAAAATTCTTATAAGAACTGCTATTGATAACGGAAGGCAAAACGGTAAGTGCTTGTGCTTTAACATGCCAGTCTTTTTGACTAAGAGTTGCGATCACTTCGTTTGTAGTCAGCGCATTTAACCCCTCTAATGTCCACATTGCATGGATAACTTTTAGAGGACTACTCTCTTCTAATAATGCACGTTCTAAGAATGGGATGGCTTCTTTTAAATGCCTGTCAATGATAGATTGTTGTGCCATATCACGAATAAAACCATTGGCGTGACCAAGTTGCAGTACCAAATCGTGCGGGGTTTGTGCTATTGAAGTGCTGATGGCTTTTTTACCTTTTGGCATTATCTTATAAATCCTACCGCAGGAAATTGGTGCAGACAAATCTCTTTTTTTAATTTCATTAATTAAATAAGGTGTTTCATATGTTTTGTGCTGAATTATACCACGATACATATCTAAAACATACATGGCACCATCAGGTCCATTGTAAAGTGATACAGGTCTAAACCGCTCATCAACACTAGTTAGAAATTCCTTACCGGCATAAGCTTGCTTCCCTTTAACCATCCAACCATCTTCATTAAGGATATTTCTTTTAATTAAGTTACCAGATGGTTCTGCAACAAAGACATTAAAATTATAGGTGTCGCCAAATAGATCTCCGCGATAAACCAGTGGACTACAAGCCGCAGTAAAATTTAACAATCTCAAACTATCGTCTAAAGTACCGGGCATATAGCCTCTATTTACACCCGGTGTTGGTCTGGCGGGGTAAACACGATTATTGGGTACCGGCCTCTCATTATATCCGCTTACCCCTTTTTGGTTGATATTGGTAAAACCGAAACCAGGACTAAAATAATCCCCCTCAACATTTGAAGAGTTACCGTTATAGAAGAGTCGACCATAATTATCCTGACTAATACCCCATTGGCCTCTAAAGTGCGTGTTTTCTATTAACCAAGTGCCTTTCATTCTACGGTAGCGCTTGCTTGATTTGGCATTATAGATCCAATTATCCAGTCCCCTCATAAGACCGTTAGGCTGATGCTCAACATTCCCATCTATTGCATATTTCGCATCAACAAGTGTCTTACGTACAGGTTTCTCATTTTCAATATCATAGTACCATAAATTTGGAGACTCCGCTACCAAAATTCCGCCATCTACCAAACAAATAGCCCGCGGTAAAACCAGTGAATCTAAAAATACTTTACGGCTATCGAATATACCATCGTTATTCTGATCACTGAGGATCACTATTTTTCCATTCGGGATCTCCTCACCCCGTCCCAACGTATCAGGCATATATCCTACCATTTCTACCACCCACATACGGCCTTTGTCATCGAAAGACATGGCAACAGGAGTATTTACCAGGGGCTCTGACGCAATTAATCGGACACCAAAACCTTCTTCAAGTTTCATCCTACTGATAGACTCACTTGCGGGAATAACCGGTGAGCGACTAAAATCTGTCTCTTTTGATGCTGTAAAGGTACTGGAACCCGATTTTTTGTAACTTTGACATCGATAAAGTGTAAAAATTAGCGCAGTGATTAATATGTAGTTATATCGTTTCATTGGTGTCTTGTAAACAAATCTATAAAGTTATATCATATTATAGTAGTGTTTTTAATATCAGTGTTGTTACCTTATGTCCGTTTCCATACCTTTGTTGCCACATACAGTTACCTTACCCATCCTTATGAAACACCTGTTGCTAACTCTATTTTTATCTTTATCAGGTTTATTTACGTTCGCACAAGATCCAATTCCTGGGTCAGTTGTTCCACATGCTATATTTTATAAATTGGATGGCAAAAGTTTTTCAACAAGCAATTTACCAAATGACAAGAAATCACTTTTGATGTTTTATGATGCAACCTGTGAGCATTGTCAGCGCGTTGGTACAGTACTTTCTAAAAGAAGTAAAGAGCTCTCGGGCATAAATGTTTATTTGATTAGTCTGGACGAGGTTGAATCTATCAACTATTTCATGAATAATTATGCTAAAGGATTACCTGCCATGAAAAACGTAACCTTTCTACGTGATAAAGACATGGTATTCATTCCCTTGTTTCACCCAAAGCAGTACCCTTCTCTCTATTTGTATGGTAAAGACAAAAAGTTAATATACTTTTCAAGTGCAGAAAAAGATGTACCTAAATTCTTTCCGTTATTAAAAAAATAAAATAGATTTAAATAACGTAATTGCGGGTCACATCGGGAATTATTTATTTTGACATTAAAATAATACCGTCTTTACACCATCTTAATACCGTCTTAGTAACGTCTCAGCACCAACTCACCTCGTTCAAAACACGGTTAAAGGACAATTTTCGTTTGCCTTCCTTACCCTTTTCTTGCAATGACATATAAATGCCATCTAAGCGGCATTCAAAACAAATAAGAAAAGCAGTTTTAAAAATTAGACCGCCGCAGAAATTTGAATCCTAGCTCTTTTCGTCCTTGCAATCAGCATCCAGGCGAATGAAGCACCGACTAATGCCATTAACGATCCCACCCAAACTGGTGAAGTATAATCGTAACCTGCGGCTAAGGGCAATCCACCTAGAAATGCCCCTAAAGCATTCCCTATATTAAAACTAGCCTGGCTTACAGAAGCTGCCAGCATCTCAGAACCTTTGGCGGTGTTGATCATCAGCATCTGAATTGGAGATGCAGCAGCAAAAGCAACTGCACCGGTAACGAAAGTCATGATGAGCGACATAGTTTGATTCACTGATACATAATGTACAATAAACAACGTTATTGACATCGTTATTAACAATGCTATAGTAGCATTTGCGGGAGAAACCTTATCTGCCAAACGGCCGCCAATAAAATTTCCAACCATCATTCCAAATCCTGCTATAACCAATATATAGGTTATAGAATTAGCAGAAAAACCAGAAACTTCTGTTAGTAATGGAGCTATATAAGAATACCAGGAGAATAAACCACCTGTACCCACCGCAATCATTAGTATGATTAACCAGGACTCAGGTTGTTTGAAAAAATTAAACTCTTGCGACAAATTTCTATTTTTAGTAGCAGGTAAATTTGGCATCCAAGTCTTAATGCTTAACATGGTAATTAAACCTACAATAACGATGATAACGAAAGTATATCGCCATGAGTAATTATGTCCTATGTAAGTCCCTAACGGTACACCAACTACGTTTGCTATTGTTAATCCGGCAAACATAAGTGAAACAGACTGTGCCTCTTTACCCTTTTCAGCAATTCGGCTGGCCACTACAGACCCAACGCCAAAAAAAGCACCATGCGGTAAGCCTGCCAGCAACCTTGCAGCAAACATTGCATTGTATCCTGGTGCAAATGCCGATAATGCGTTAAAAACGGTAAACATAAGCATCAGCACCATTAGGATTTTTTTTGGAGGATAACTGCCGGCAATAATCACCAATAAAGGTGCACCGATAACTACACCTAAAGCATACGCAGAAATTAAATGCCCTGCTTGCGGTATAGTAATAGAAAGATCTTTAGCAATATCTGGTAGGAGCCCCATCATCACAAATTCTGTAATTCCGATACCGAGGCCCCCTAGGGTTAGGGTGAGTAAGCTCTTCTTCATAACTTCTGTAGTTAGTGTATTAAATACACGAAGCAAAAATAAATATAAAGTAGCTTATTTTAGTCTTTATTCCGTAATAAAGCGTAACAAACCCAGGCCTATTTAAACACATTGGTACGGAATGTGTTAGACAATATAAAAAAACATTATTATGAATTACAAAAAATTAATAACCAGACGTGTATCAGATTTGACTGGCAGATCTAGCGATAAATCTGGTGCAATAGTTGCGCTACTAGCGGGCTTAACTGTAGGAGCAGTATTAGGAATTCTATTCGCACCGGAAAGTGGAAAAAAAACAAGGGAGAAAATATCAGATACCGCTCTGGATATTGCAGACAATGCTAAAGACAGTATTCATTCTATAAAAGATAAAATAGCTTACGGCAAAGATAGCTTGGTAAATTTAAAAGATCGTGTTGTTGAAACTGTTAAACAAGGAGTAGATGGTACTAAGCAAGAATTTAAAGATTTTAGAGATGAGGAAATAGCTAAATCAAATCACTCACCGGCAGAAGAAACTACAAACGCTTAAAAAATGAATTGGTTATTGGTATTAGTGCCAAACCACATAATGCAAAAATAACAAAGGATATTTTCAGGTTAAATGCATGGGCGATATAGCCAATAATTGGCGGCCCAAGCAACATACCTGTGATGGAATAGGTTGCAATTATTGAGATTGCCATTCCTGGTGAGTATTTTTTTGATGCACCCGCAAGTGCATAAGACATTGGGATTATTGAAGCGGTACCAAAACCAACAAGCGAGAAGCCTGCCATTGCCATCCAGAAATATGGAAATATAATGGCTATTAATATCCCTAGAGAAATACATAGCCCACTGGCTATGTAGGTTACGTGCATACCAAATTTAGCAACAATAATGTCTGATAAAAATCTCGAAATTGCCATGAAGGTCATGAAAATAAGATATCCATAAGTAAAAACATCTATTTTAATAACTTCCTGAAAATATATTCCACTCCAGTCGAACATACCCCCTTCGCAAATTGCGCATAAAAAAACAACCAAACCTAGGTGTAAAATATAGGGATCTGGCTTGCTTATAATGATTTTATTACCTGTACTAGATCTGTCACCTTTTAAAAGATAGCGATAGGAATATAAGGTTACCCCAAGCATGATTAACGCTACTACAATAAAATGATAATTTAACGCAACTCTGTTCATTAATAACAGTGTAGACAAAATGATGCCTGCAATACCTCCCAGACTCCAAAATCCATGAAACGATCCAATAATTTTTTTATCAAATTGCTTTTGAAGTGTCAATGCCTGTGTATTAACTGAAATATTAAAGATTCTTGTAGTGAAAGCAAATATGCTAATTGCAATGAGTAGTGTTATAGTAGTATTGGCATAAGCAATTCCCGCTAATGATAATGCGTTTAAACCGTATCCTATTGATAGCGGAACACGACTGTTATATTTTGATACCAGCCACCCTGAAATGGGCAAACCTAGCAACGATCCCAAAGGCATTGCCAAAAGGATAGAGCCTAATTCTGCTTCATTGAAATCAAAATGTTCTTTTATAGTAGGTATTCTGGATGCCCAGGTTGAAAAACTGAAACCAGACATAAAAAAAAACAAACTTAGAAAAAACCTATGCTTTACCTTAGAAATCATTGACACAAAAGTAAGCAACGTTATTTGACAATGTCGAATATTTGAAATACTTAAAAAAATTTCATTTTTTTTACCGTTATAATTTACACATTATAGAGATTTGCGCTAATTATTAAATATGTATTATAAATTATTGCAAAATGAAAGATGAAATTTACGCTCCTATTGAGGAAAAAAAGTACAAACTAGAAGAAAGTTTAAACAAGTTAACTTACAATGACTATCGGTTTGCAAGAAGCATACTTCCTGAAATTATAGGAAAATGCAACAACACCTTAAATAATTATTCTAATATTTTATTGGACTCTAAAGAAGAAATTCCATATACCATTGGAATAAAATTAGAACGTTTTTTTGGAATAGAGCCTGGTCAATTCAGTAACGTAAAAATTGACAACTCACATTATAAAGAGTTGATCAGCGATAGGATCAAGAAAAATAATTAACTTTGCACTTCATTAAGAGGGTAACTTTTATCTTCTAAATAAATAGCAATGGTAGCAATCGGTCAATATAACGACTTAAGAATAATCAGTAAAACTGATCTTGGATTAATTCTAACAGAAGGCAACAGTGAAATACTGTTGCCTTACCTTCAAGTTCCTAAGAATGCAGAAATAGGGGATAATATTAATGTTTTTGTCTATGTTCAAAAGGATGGAAGGCTTACAGCTACAACTAAAAGGCCCCTGGCCTGTGTGGGAGATTTTGCTTACCTAACTGTGGTTGATGATAACGAAGATGGAGCTTTCATGGATCTAGGTTTAGAAAAAGACATTTTTGTGCCCGCTAGAGAACAAAAAAGACCTATTTTAAAAGGAGAAAGCCACGTTGTATTCTTGTTTTTAGATGAAAGTAATAACCGCATGGTTGCATCGTCAAAGCTTCTCAACTTTGTTGAATCTGAAGAAATAGATCTTGAAGAAGGTGATGAAGTTAGCTTACTTATTGCAGATAAATCTGATCTAGGCTATAATGCCATTGTAGACAACAAATATATTGGATTGCTTTATACGAATGAACTATTTGATGTTTTGAACCCGGGAGAACTAAGAAAAGGCTGGATCAAAAAAATACGTATTGAAGGTAAGATTGATTTAAGTCTGCAGCCGATGGGTTATGGACATATATTAGATACAAAAGATGATTTATTAACGGAATTAAAGGAGGCTGGGGGTATGATTGCATTGGGCGACAAAAGTTCACCCGACGCTATCTATGAGCGTTTTAAAATCAGCAAAAATGCTTTCAAAAAAGTAATAGGCAGTTTGTATAAAGATCGTCTTATTATCGTGTCAGATCATGAAATTAAGCTTTTGATAGATGAGGAAGCTGAATAATATTGTTGTGCTCTATGCAACCCTTAAAGCAAATCGAGCAGATCCGCTTTGGTCAGATTTTTAAAAATGGACTCATCTGTTTTGATGAGATCATCTGCAATGTTTCTTTTTGATGCCTGCATCTTCATAATTTTCTCTTCAACAGTATCCGGACAGATCAACCTTACTGCCACAACCTTTTTCTGCTGACCAATTCTATATGCCCTGTCTATCGCCTGATTCTCCACTGCAGGATTCCACCATGGATCAACTAAAAAGACATAATCGGCCTCCGTTAAGTTCAAACCAGTGGATATTATGGTGATGTTGACCCCAGTAATGCATCATACTGACCCCCTTCGGGGATTTGGCCTGTCATAGCTGACGGCATGACAATTTTACCTTTTTTTTCTAAGACTTTCTCCTTTTAATTCAATTCTGTACGAAGTGTGCACCATAC